>CAZGKH010000070.1:0-9280 GCA_964525665.1 uncultured Anaerolineae bacterium
TCAGGCGACGGTTACGATATCGTCCTTTCGCCGACCAACCAGGTCGCGCTGCAGGCGCTGATCCACCAGGACTTCGCCAGCGAGCGGGCCTACTGGCTGCGTCTGCAAACCGAACGGCTGTCGCTGATCCAGGGGTTCGAGGAGTTGTTGGCCCCCGAGTCTGTGGCCGTCGCCCCCTTCCCCTATCAGCTCAAGACGGCGCGCACCGCCCTGCGCCGCTTCCGCGGCCGGGGGCTGCTGTGCGACGAGGTCGGCCTGGGCAAGACCATCGAGGCCGGGCTGGTGCTCAAGGAGTACATGATGCGAGGGCTGGTGCGCAAGGTGCTGATCATCACCCCGCCGGCCCTGACCCAACAGTGGCGGGAGGAGATGGCCAGCAAGTTCTTGCTCACTGACTTCGTGACCAACGAGGATCACGAGTTCCGCGAGCTGGGCCCCCAGGCCTGGTCTACCTTCGACCACATCATCGCCTCGCTGGCCACCGCCCGCCGGGCCGAGCACCGCCGAGCCATCGAAAAGATCCACTTCGACATGGTGATCGTGGACGAAGCCCACCACCTCAAGAACCGAGCCACCGTCTCCTGGAAGTTCGTCAACGCCCTGCAGAAGAAGTACATGCTGATGCTGACGGCCACGCCGGTGCAGAACAACCTGGACGAGCTGTATAACCTGATCACCATCCTGCAGCCGGGTCAGCTCAAGACGCGGCGGGAGTTCAAGCGCCGCTTCGTGGTGCGAGGCGATCCCCGACTGCCCAAGAACCGGGGCGAACTGCGGAACCTGCTGGCCGACGTGATGGTGCGCAACACCCGCAGTCAGGTCAGCATCCACCTGCCCCGCCGCCGCGCCCACACCATCCGCCTGCCGTTGACCCCGCCGGAGCGGGAACTGTACGACGCCGTCAGCGACTTCGTGCGGGAGGCGTTGGCGGCCGCCGAGGCCCGGAGTGGGCGGCGGGCTGGCCCCCTCACCCGCTTCACCCTGCAGACCCTGCAGCGGGAGATCGGCTCCAGCCCCCTGGCCGTCCGCCCCACCCTGGAGAAGCTGGCTGCTCACAGGAGACTACCGGTTGAGCAGCGAGCCACCCTGCTCCGCCTGGCACAACAGGCCGCCGCCGTCGAGCGTCAGGCCAAGACCGACGCGCTGCTCAAGCTGCTGGCGGCCAACAAGGCCAGCGGGGAGAAGGCCATCATCTTCACTCATTACCTGGCCACCTTGGACCACCTGGAAGCAACAATGCGGGCCGTCGGCCACGACGTGGTAATCTACAAAGGAGGACTGACCTACGCCCAGAAGAACGAGGCCATCGCCCGTTTCGAGCAGGAGGCGCAGTTCCTGCTCTCCACCGAGGCGGCTGGCGAGGGGCGCAACCTGCAGTTCTGCCGCCTCATGATCAACTACGACCTCCCCTGGAACCCGATGCGCATCGAGCAGCGGGTGGGTCGCATCCACCGCATCGGCCAGGAGCGGGAGGTGGAGATCTTCAACCTTTCTGCCGAGGGGACCATTGAGGACTACGTGCTGCGCATCCTGGATAGCAAGATCAACATGTTCGAGTTGGTGATCGGCGAAATGGACATGATTCTGGGGAACCTGGCCGACGAGCGGGACTTCGAGGAGATCGTGCTGGACATCTGGGCCCGGTCGCGCAGCGACGAGGAGGTCAGCGCCAAGATGAAGGAGCTGGGCGAGGCATTGGTGAAGGCCCGCCAGGCCTACCTGGAGACCCAAGCCTACGACGAAGCCATGTTTGGCCAGGACTTCGGGGTGGAGTGAGCATGGCCGATTCGCTGCAGGATTTCGTGCTGGCCTATTGCGAGGAAGTGGGTGGGTTGATCGAGCGCCCGGCCTACGGCCTGGTAGACCTCCTTCTCCCCGACAAGGTTGCCCGCCGCCTGGGGACCGAACCTCTGGTACGGCTGGCGTTCACCGAGGAGACCGCCGCCGCTCACCCGGAGGCGAGCCACCTGACCTACGGCCATCCCCTGCTGGAGGGCGTCGTTGAGGACATGCAGAAGCGGGGACTGGCCCTACGGCGCTACGTTAACGACGTCCGCCTGGAGCGATCTGGCCTCTTTCAGCTCATCAAGAACGAACTGGCTTTCCCCAACGCCTGGCTCCGACCCCTGAAGAACGCGGTCGAAGCGCCTCGTACTTACTACTACGTTCGTTTCAATTTCAAGGTAGCGCTGGTCACCGACGAGAAGCAGGAGGAGCTGGCCTCAATCCTGATGAACCTGAACACAGGACAGCCGGCCTGGGAGTTAGAGGAGCAGGAAATATTGCCCCTGGAGCCGGAATACCGGCTGCGCACTATGTATGATGCGCCGCTGCTATGGCGGCCGGAACTGCCGCTGAACAGCCCTGAGCGACTGGCCTGGCTTCAACAAGAAGCCGGACGGGCAGTGGCCCGCAAGCTGACCCCCACCATCGAGGCCTTGCAGCAGCGCACCGCTCGCCGACTGGAGCTGGACCGGGCCCGTCTGGAGGCTTTTTACGACGACACGGCGGCCGACCTGGAGCGCCGGCTGGCTCGCACTGAGGATGAAGCAAGGCAGGCCAGCCTGGAGGAGAAGCTGGCCTTCGCCCACGCCGAACGGGAGCGGAAGCTGGCCGACGTGGAGGCCAAGTACCAGTTGCGGATCAACCTGGAGCTGATCAACACCGTGTTGATCAGCCAGCCCAAGATCGCCCTGCAAGCCAAGCTGCAGAACCGCTACACTTCCGCCCAGCCCACTTTCGTCTGGGACCCACTGCTGCACCGCGTGGAGCCGCCGTTGTGTCAGGTCTGCGGCCGGCCAGCCCCGCGAGTCCATCTGTGCGCCAACGGCCACCTGGCCGACGAAGGCTGTATCCTGCACTGCGCCTTTTGCAAACGGGTGTTCTGCACCCTGTGCCAGGACGACGTGGGGGCCTGCGCCGTGTGCGGCAAACCACTCTGCGTCCATAGCCAGATCCTCTGCAAAGTCTGCGGTCAGGTGACGTGCCAGGAGGACGTGGGGCAGTGTCACCAAGATAGAGGGTAGAGAATGAGCTCAGTTGGAGGAGGTACGATGCTACCACTGGAGGGCACTCATGTCATTGACCTGACCCAGGCCCTGGCCGGCCCATACTGCGCCATGATGCTGGGCGATCTGGGGGCGGAGGTGATCAAAGTAGAGCCGCCCGGCCGAGGCGACATGGCCCGAGGATGGGGGCCTCCCTTCATCGAAGGGGAAAGCGCCTACTTCTTGTCAGTCAACCGCAACAAGCGAGGGCTTACGGTCAGCTTCAAGACCTCCGAAGGCCAGCGGATACTGCATCAACTGGCAGAGGGAGCCGACGTCTTCATTGTCAACATCCCCAGGATGGAATCGCTGCAAAGAGGCCGCATTGACCCCGAAACCCTGCAGGCCCTCAATCCCCGGTTGATCTACTGCGCCATCTCCGGTTACGGCCACACCGGGCCTAAAGCCGGACGTGGCGGCTACGATGCGGTGGCTCAGGGAGAGGGAGGTCTCATGAGCTTGACTGGCGAGCCTGAGGGTGGGCCAACTCGTTTCCCTACCCCCATGGCCGACATCACTGCCGGCATCTATGCCACCATCGGCATCCTCTCCGCTCTGCTGGCCAGGGAGGGGACGGGCCAGGGCCAATTTGTGGACATCGCCCTCCTCGACTCACAGGTCACCTGGCTGGCCAACCTGGCTGGCAGCTACTTCGCCACCGGGCAGAGACCGCCGCGTCTGGGCAACGTCCACCCGACCATCACCCCCTATCAGCCCTTCCGCGCCAGGGACAAGCACATCATCGTCGCTGTGGGCACTGAGCGGCTCTGGCAGCGATTCTGCACTCTGCTTGGCATAGAAGAGACCATCATGCTAGATCCCCGCTTCGCTACCAATGCTGAGCGTAACGAGCACCGGGCTGAGCTGATCCCGCTGCTGCAGGAGATCCTGGAAAAGGAGAACGCGGATCATTGGCTGGAGCAATTCGTGGCTGCGGGCATCCCGTCCGGCCCCATCAACTTCCCCGACGAGACGCTGGCCGACCCCCAACTCCTGGCCCGGGGCATGATCGTGGAGCTGGAGCATCCCCTGGCTGGCCTGGTTCGCTCCATCGGCAACCCGGTGCATCTGTCGGAGACGCCAGTCGCCTACCGCTTGCCCCCGCCCCGGCTGGGGGAGCATAACGGGGAGGTGCTTTCGGGTCTGGGGTATGATGCGGGGCAGGTAGCGGGATTGAAAGAGCAAGGGGCTATCTAACCTCTCGTTCGCCGAAGGTCTCCGACCGAGGCGGGGCTCGGTCTGGAGACCTTCGCCTAACCCTGAGAGGCCCTCGCCTAGCCCTTAGAGCATTGGAGGTTGCTATGACAGTAACTAGAGCAGAAGTTCGATCCGGAGCCTATTACGACTCCGTGGTGTTGATGCAATTGCAGCGCTCCCTGGCAGCCCTGCCTGGCGTCCTCGACGCGGGCGTGGTGATGGGCACCGCTGCCAACAAGGACGTCCTCGCCCAGAGCGATCTACTGGCGGCGGAAGCTCAGGCTGCCGTGGCCGACGATCTGGTCATCGTAGTCCGCGCCGAAGACGACGCCGCAGCCCAAGCTGCCCTGGGCCAGGTGGATGAGCTCCTCGTACGACGACGGAGAGGCATCGAGCAGGAATATCGCCCCAAGAGCCTCGAATCGGCGGCGCAGATGATGCCCGATGCCCAATGGGTGCTGATCTCGGTTCCGGGACGCTATGCCGCAGGCGTGGCTCGCCAGTCGTTGCGCCTGGGCAAGAACGTGTTCCTCTACAGCGACAACGTCTCCCTGGATGACGAGGTCGCTCTCAAGCAACTGGCGGCCGAAAAGGGTCTGTTGGTCATGGGGCCAGACTGCGGCACGGCCATCGTCAACGGCGTGGGGCTGGGCTTTGCCAATGGGGTGCGTCGCGGGCCAATTGGGGTGGTAGCTGCAGCCGGGACAGGGCTGCAACAAGTGACCTCTCGCATACATCAGTTGGGGGGCGGCATTACCCACGGCCTGGGCACTGGCGGGCGCGATCTTTCTGAGGCAGTCGGCGCGGTGACGGCCCGCCAGGGATTCGACCTCCTCAGCCGCGACCCCGAAACGCGCGTCATCGTCCTCATCTCCAAGCCGCCATCCCCCCAGGTGGCCGACGAGCTGCTGAGAGCCGCACGGTTGGCGGGCAAGCCGGTGGTGGTGGACTTCATTGGCTATTCCCCCCCGTCCCGCCAGGTAGACAATCTTCATTTCGCCACCTCCCTCGACGAAGCGGCTGAACTGGCCGTGCAGTTGGCCACCTCGACGCCCAATCCCCAATCCGAATTCCGAATTCCGAAATCAGTAGACCTGGCCCGCTTCGCGCCAGGACAGCGCTACCTGCGCGGCCTGTTCTCCGGCGGCACCCTGGCCTACGAAGCCCTGCACATCCTGCAGGGCTATCTGCCCGGCGTCTATTCCAATACCCCGCTGGACAAGGAGTACCGTCTGGCCAACTCGATAGTCAGCCAGGAGCACACCATCGTTGACCTGGGCGAGGATGAGTTCACCGTGGGCCGTCTGCACCCCATGCTGGACAACGACCTTCGCATTAGACGGTTGCAACAGGAGGCCAACGATCCGGAGGCCGCCGTGATTCTGCTGGACGTGGTGCTGGGCTACGGCGCTCATCCCGACCCTACCAGCGAACTGGCCCCGGCCATCGCCCAAGCACGCGCGGTGGCGGAACAAGCCGGGCGACATTTGGAGGTAGTCGCCGTCGTGGTCGGCACCGACGATGATCCGCAGGACATGGACGCTCAGGTGCAGCAACTTGAAGAGGCAGGGGCACGAGTGGAAACCAGCAACGAAGCAGCAGTCCACCACGTCGGCCGCCTGCTCCAAGCTCTCAACCCAATATCCAATATCCAATATCTGAAATCCGTAGACCTCTCCATGCTACATCAACCCCTGGCCGCCATCAACGTCGGCCTGGAATCCTTCACCGATAGCCTGATGGCGCAGGGCGCGCCCGTGATCCAGGTGGACTGGCAGCCCCCGGCCGGCGGCGACGAGAGGCTGATGGCCATTTTAGAGAGAATGAAAGGATAGAGAATCATGAAGGAGTTCACCGCTGCTTGTGTGCAAATCGCCGTCACGCCCAACGACGTGCAAGCTAACATTGACAAGGGAATCATCTGGCTGAAAAAAGCCGTGGCCGAATACGCGGCCGAGTTGGTGGTCTTCCCAGAGACGGCAACCACCAGCTTCGTGACGGGCCTGGAGGCGGAAGAGCTGTGGGACCTGGTGGACGACGCCCCTGGCCGCATCAGCCACGACATCCAGGCGGCCGCTAAGTCGCTGGGCGTCCACGTGGTCTGGCCCTCCTACCGGCGAGGGCCCGAGCGCGGCGTGATCTACAACTCAGCCATACTCATCGGGCCGGACGGGGAGATCATCGGCGTCTACGACAAAACCCACCCCTTCTCCCTGGAGCGGCGCGATTGCGGCGGCTGGGTGACGGTCGGCAACCGCGCCGACGTGTACGAGACCGCCCTGGGCAGTATCGGCATGATCATCTGCTACGACGGCGACTTCCCGGAGCTTTCGCGCCTGCTGGCGGTGAAGGGCGCCGAGATCATCGTCCGGCCGTCGGCCCTGCTGCGCAGCTTCGACATCTGGCACATCACCAACGCCGCCCGCGCTTATGACAACCACGTCTACGTGGTGGCCACCAATTCGGTGGGGCCGGACGCTGGCAGCAACTACTACTTCGGCCACAGCATGATCGTCAACCCCATCGCCTGGCGACTGGCCCAGGCCCGGGGCGGAGAGGAGATCATAGCCGCCAAACTCGATCCCGACCCGCTGCGCTACGTCACCTGGGGCAGCAAGAGCCTGCAGATCTTCGACCACTTGGAGGATCGCAACCTGGAGCTTTACCAGGAGATCCTCAAGGAAGCTCGCTCGCGGTTCGAGCCTGGGAAACGCATTAGGCGGCACGACAGCCACGCGTCAGATTCAAAAGGAAGCTGAGTGCCGTCTGGTTATGGTCGTTGTTCACGCTGTTCCTTTGGGACTATCTCAAGCTTACCTGCTCGAAAGCGCCGCCGGGCTGGTGCTCATAGACGCCGGATCGCCGCACCAGGAGAGAGTCATTCTGCGACGCCTGCAAGCATTGAGGAGTGCGGATGCAAGTCCGCCCAACCTCCAACTGATCTTCATCACCCACGCCCACCTCGACCACTACGGCAGCGCAGCCGCGCTCCGACGACTGACAGGTGCTCCCGTCGCCATCCACCGCGCCGACGCAGAGGCCCTGGCACGCGGGGAAACACGACTTGGCTCAGCGCGAGGTGTGGGGAAGTTGATGGGGGTTCTGCTGCCACTGGCGGAGTTGTTTGTTCGGCCAGAACCAGTCACACCCGACTTCCTGCTGGAGGACGGGGGTAACTTAGCTGATTACGGTCTTGAAGCGAGAGTGCTTTACACGCCAGGGCACACCCTAGGCTCAAGCTGTCTGATAGTTGAGGAGCGGCTAGGTTTCGTGGGTGATCTGCTTACCAACCACGGGCAACCACGTTTACAGCGTCTACTCGCCGAGGATTGGTCGCTATTGAAGCAGAGCTATGCTCGCCTGCAGGAAACAGAACTTGAGACGGTCTATCCCGGTCACGGACGCAGACCTGTCAGTGGACAGATTCTGCAACATCTGATAGCAAGCCATACTTAGCGGAAAGCAAAGTGAGTGACATACGGAAGAGGCGTTTCCAACGTTGAGGAAACCCATCAGACACAGGAAAGGCTTATGGCGGATCAATATCCCAGCATCTTCAATGACGTCATCGGGCCTGTCATGAGAGGGCCATCCAGTTCCCATAGCGCGGCCTCTGTGCGCATTGGAAGAATGGCCAGGGACTTGATGGATGGCGATATTGAAGAGATACTGATAGAATACGATCCGAAAGGCTCGCTTGCTACGACCCATGCCAGCCACGGCTCCGACATGGGGCTTTTCGGTGGCTTTCTTGGTTGGGACGCCCTGGATGAAAGGCTGGCGGAGTCTGCCAAGGCGATCCAAGAAGCCGGAATCAGGGTCAGTATCGCCATCTCAAACATTGGCGCGGAGCATCCCAGCATCTATAAGCTGACCCTCAAAAACGCAGTAGAACGGCACGAAATGACCGCCATCTCTACGGGCGGCGGGATGATAGAAGTAATTGAGATTGACGGCGTGGGCGTGTCAATGACCGGCGACTACTACGAAACACTCATCTACCTTGATTCTGGCGGCGACGAGGTCCTCGAGTATCTATCCCGAAACGTTGACGCCGATGACGTGCTGTTTCTGACAGGCGCGGGCACACAGTTCATTGAAATCAAAGCACAGCGGTTCTTGGAGGAGAGAATCGTTTCCGAGCTTCACTCCGAATACGAGATCCAGGGCATCAAGACGCTGTCACCAGTGTTGCCAGTGCTATCCCGCCAGGGGCTTGAGGTTCCATTCATAACTTGCGAACAGATGCTCAAGTACAATGCAGGTAGAGGCCTTGAATTGTGGGAACTGGCCGTTCATTACGAGAGCGCCAGAGGCAATATGCCCCATGATGAAGTGTTTCAAAAGATGCAGGCCATTGTTCGCATCATGCAGGAATCCATTCTCAAGGGGATCGAGGGCACTGAGTACGCAGACAGAATCCTCGGCTATCAGTCCGGATCCTTCCTGGCCCAGATGGAAAACAAGCGGCTTCTTGATGGAGGCATACTGAATCAGATGATTCTCTACGTGACGGCCATGATGGAGATGAAAAGCTCCATGGGAGTGATCGTGGCCGCGCCCACCGCCGGAGCGTGTGGGGGGCTTCCTGGAGCTTGCATCGGCGCGGCCAGCGCCATGGGGCTTTCGTTGGACGACATGACCAAGGCCATGCTGGCAGCCGGCTTGATCGGCGTATTCATCGCGGCCCACGCCACGTGTGCCGCCGAGGTCGGAGGGTGCCAGGCCGAATGTGGCGCCGGGTCAGGCATGGCCGCCGCAGCGCTGGTCACGCTGGCCAAGGGCACCACCAGGCAGGCCATTGCCGCCGCATCCATGGCGCTTCAAAACATACTGGGCATGATCTGCGATCCCGTGGCAAACAGGGTCGAGGTGCCCTGCCTCGGCAAGAACGTGATGGCTGCCAGCAACGCGCTGGCCTGCGCGAACATGGCGCTGGCAGATTTCGACCCGGTCATCCCGTTGGACGAAGTGATTGACACAATGGACGCAGTCGGCAAGAGCATTCCCCACGAACTGAGGTGCACGGCCCTGGG
>CAZGKH010000070.1:9380-12903 GCA_964525665.1 uncultured Anaerolineae bacterium
ATGCTCATGTCAGTAGAACCGCTGTCAGGCTTGACGGTCATTGGAGTTCGATACAGAGGTAGCAGACCGGCTCAGGATGACGAACGCGCCCTGGACGCCTATGCTGCTTCAGGAGTCTACCGACGGGCGCAGGTGCCTGTTGATGTCATTGAACCGACGTTCCCGGAATACCACCGGGAAGACGAGGCCGTCAACATCGGCCTGCTCGGCGGCGCCATTGCCGACGTGGTTGCCTCAGCGCGCCGCCAGGGGAAGGCAGTTCTCATGACAGGCGGAGACTGCACCCACACCAGCGGTATCCTGGGCGGATTGCAGGACGCGCACGGCCCGGCGGTGCGCATTGGCCTGATCTGGTTTGACGCCCATGGCGATTTCAATACGCCGAAGACCACCCTGTCGGGCAGTCTTGGCGGCATGCCAGTGGCCGTCTGCGCCGGTCTGGCCCATCCGCGCTGGCGTGAGGCTTCGCACATCGTTGCTCCCTTGCCAACAGACCGCATCGTGATGGTTGATGTGCGCAACCTGGATGAGGCGGAAGAGCAGCTTATCGGAGCGACGGACATAGCCATCGCTGCGCCAGCACCGGGTTATCCTGGGGAAGACTTGCAGCGCAGCGTCACCGATCTGGCGGCCCGCTGCGACATGTTGTACTTGCACATAGACGCCGACATCCTTGACGAGTCGTTTGTTCCCAACCATGGCACCAGAGAGCCCAGCGGGCCTGACATGAAGCAAGTCCAAGCCGCGATAGAAACCGTTATGGCCACCCAGAAGGTCGTTGCCTTCGCCGTCGTGTCTGTGTACGGCGAGGGCGAGGGGAGCGAAGTGAGCGTTGCCTCGGGCAAACAGTTGATCGCGGCGGGGTTGGAGATGTGGCGGCGGTATGGGCTGCCAAAGGTAGCTGTGCATTCGACATGAGCGCCCGCCTGACAGCCATGCTTGCTCGACGCACAGCCAGGACAATCGAGAGGAGGAACATGTCATGTCTGTTTTGAAGACTGTTCGGGGACGCTTATGTCTTGCCTTGATCATCTTGCTAGTAGCCGGTGGGGGATGCTCCCCGGACGAGCCGCCTGGTGCCTCACCAACTGCGGAAGGATCGCCCAGTGGCTTGCCGCCTGCCCCGGTCTTTTCCGTGGTAGCGGGCTCAACCCAGAAGATCTGCCAGCTCACAGGGGAGTACGATTACCACGAGGCAGCTGAAGCCGGAGTGCCCCCGCAAGAAAAGCCCACCCTGAACCGAACCTACACCAACTACAGAATCCATGGCACCGACCTGGGAGCTTCGTTCGAGCACGGTGGCAAGCTGTGGTTTCTGTTCGGAGACACCCTGGCCACCGAAACACTTCCAGTTGATCCCCCAGACGGGAAATCGCACTCAGGCCCCCATCCCCTCGTGGCAGACTCGACGGCCTATACCACGGATACCGATCCCACCGACTGCATCTCCCTCGAGTTTCTGAGGGATCCAGATAACCCCGATTTCTGGAAATACCCCAGCTTCGACCAGGACGGCGGCGCGGTTCAGGAAGAGGGCCTGAGCGTTGGGGATTCAATGTACGTGTGGTTTTCAACCGGGGGTGAAAGGGCCACTCTGACCCTGGCGCGTTCGGACAACGATGGCCAGAGCTTCACTGTTCTTCACGACGTGAGCACCGACCGTTTCATCGGGGCCAGTGTTGATGTCATTCCCAACCTGGTGATTCCCGGTCTGGAAGAGGTAGGGGAAACCGACTGGCTATTCGTGTTCGGCATCGGGCCTGTGTACCGCCAAAGCGACCTGTTCCTGGCAGTGGTTCCCCTGGCACTGATCGAGGATCCTCAGGCCATGGTCTACTTCGCCGGACTCGACGAGAATGGCCTGCCCCGCTGGAGCGAATCGGAGGGCGACGCCCAGCCGGTCATTGACGTTGACAGCCCGTTGAGAACCGGCGACTGGTTCGCGGGAGTCCCCCTCGAAGAACACGCCAATGCCGAAGGCTGCATCGGCGAGTTCTCTGTGCACTACAGCGAAGTGGCCGAGTCCTGGATCGCCATGTACAATTGCGACTTTCTCTACATCCAGATGCACACCGCCGATTTCCCGTGGGGCCCATGGAGCCAGGCCGTCACGGTGTTTGACCCCGTCAAGGATGGCGGGTACTGCGGCTTTCTGCATTTGACTGACGACTTCGAGCAGATTCTCGATCTCAACTGCGAGTACAATGTGACCGTTCCGGGAAGGTCCGATCCTGGCTCCCCCTACGGGCCCTACATCATGGAGCGCTACACCACTGGCGACCGCAATCAGGCCACCCTCTATTTCGTGATGTCCATGTGGCACCCCTACAACGTTCTGGTGATGACGACGCAGATTCAGCGCCAGTAAGGAGCATCCCATGTCTGCTTTGAACGCCGTTCTAGGTGCGATCCTGCGCCCCGCCTTGCGCGCTATCAGCCACTCTCGCCTTCCCGCCAAGCAAGGTGTTCAGACCATTCCCGCGCTAGAAGGCCACGTCGAAGTTTTCCGCGATCGGTGGGGCATTCCCCACATATACGCTGACCATCCCCGCGACGCTTTCCGCGCCCAGGGTTACGTCCATGCCCAGGACCGCCTGTGGCAGATGGAGGTCAACCGGCGCGTCGGGCGAGGCCGCCTGGCCGAACTGTTCGGCGACGTCGCGCTGGACACCGACCGCCTGATCCGCACCTTTGGCTTCCACCGGCTTGGTCAGTCCGACCTGGACACCCTGCGGGACGACGCGCGAGCCGAGGTTGAGGCCTATGCCGAGGGGGTCAACGCCTTCATCGAGCAGGCCGGGAAGCGCCTGCCAGTCGAGTTCATGCTGGTGGGCCACCGCCCCGAACCCTGGACACCCCTGGACTCAATGGCCTTCGCCAGGGTGATGATCTGGCAGCTCTCCCACGCCTGGGCCAGCGCCATCGTCCGGGCGCGCCTCATCGAGAAAGTAGGTCCAGAACGAGCCGCTGAGCTTGAGATCAAGTACCCGGAGCGACACCCCATCACCCTGCCAGAGGGAATCGAGTTCAACCGCCTCGAGCCGGATGGCATGGTCAAAGCCGTGCAGGGGCCCTACCTGAGCAAGGGCCTGGAGGTGGGCTTTGGCAGCAATGGGTGGGTCGTGGCAGCCAGCAAGAGCGCGAGCGGACACGCCGTGCTGTGCAACGACATGCACCTGAAAATCAACGCGCCGTCGCTGTGGTATTTCGTCCATCTGAACGCCGGGGAGAACAGCGAAGCGCTACACGTGGCCGGAGTGTCCCTGCCCGGTACGCCCTACGTGATGGTTGGGCACAACGCCCGCATCGCCTGGGGAATGACGCTGGCCTTCACCGATTGCGAAGACCTGTTCGTCGAGCAGTTCGCCCCAGACAATCCCCATCGCTACCGCTTCAAGGATAAATGGCTGGACGCCGAGGTGACCCCAGAGACGATTCGCGTAAAGGGCCAGGACACCCCCCACGTTGAAGACGTGATCGTCACGAGACACGGCCCCCTGATCAGCAAGGCGCTGGGCTCGTT
>CAZGKH010000071.1:0-12820 GCA_964525665.1 uncultured Anaerolineae bacterium
TGATCTCCAAAGCGACGGTCAGGGAGCTCAACACGGACTATGCCGTCGCCAGCGGCCACCTGGGCGTCCTCAAGTCGCAGGCGGACTACCCACCCTACACCAGCGCCAAGTTCTTGAGCGCGACGCTGCCCTTGCTTAAGTACACCACCTTCCTACCCAACAGCCCCTACTGGAGCGCCTATTCAGAAGCCTACTACCTCGGCATCCAGGCCGTCGAGTCTGGCGATCTGAAGCCGGATGAGGCAGTGGA
Organism: uncultured Anaerolineae bacterium; assembly: GCA_964525665.1. Taxonomy (GTDB): domain Bacteria; phylum Chloroflexota; class Anaerolineae; order VGOG01; family VGOG01; genus CAYMKL01. The sequence goes on from CAZGKH010000071.1 coordinate 251, forward strand.
CGTCGTCGTGGAGCGGCTCCAGAACGAGCTTGGCGACAACGTGAAGATCGTTCCCTGATGGATGGCTTGAGAAAGCAGGTTGGAGAGGGAGGAAATACCTCCCTCTCCCCTGCCACTTTCGATGGGTGAGGTCTCCCACCCGAACTTTTTCCGTTGGGTGAGGTCTCCTGACCGAACCCGCATCGCTCCTTCGATAAACTCAGGACGTCGCTCGGTCAGGAGACCTTCGGCGAACGGGAGCCACGCTCAGGAGACCTTCGGCCATCGTCGAGACACAATCTGTCCAGCTATCACTAAGGAAAGGAGGGCTTCCAAATGGCTGTTATCAGTAAGGAAGTCGGGGCGATTGGGGTGCCGTCACGCCTGGCGCGGATCAAGGGCACGCTGGGTGCCTGGGGCTTCATGAGCCCGGCAGTATTTTTGGTGCTGGTGTTCTTCTTCATCCCCGCGATCCTCCTCTTTGTCCTCAGCCTGACCAACCTGGCCAGTCACAATTTCAGCGATCCCTGGACTTTTATCGGCCTGGAGAACTACCGCAGGCTGTTCAGCGACAGGTTTTTCCCCAAGATTCTGGGCAACACCTTCAAATACGTCGCTCTCACGCTGGGCTTTTTCAACGTGGGCCTGGCGTTGGTGCTGGCCCTGCTGACCACCAACATCAACCGCCGGGCGAGTTTTCTCTTCCGCGTGCTGTGGCTGCTGCCTCGCATCACGCCCTCGGTGGTCTACATTGTGATGTGGCGACGCTTTGCCCAAACGCCTCCGTACGGCATCATCAATTGGTTTCTGGGGATGTTCGGTGTCGAACGCCAGCCCTATTGGCTTACTGAGCAACCGTGGCTGTTCGTCGTCCTGGTGAACGGCTTCGTTGGAGCTTCTTTTGGCATGATCATCTTCACCTCGGCCATCGAAGCGATTCCCAAAGACCTCTTCACGGCGGCAAAGGTGGACGGCGCTTCGACCTGGCACATCATCCGCGATATCACCCTGCCCTTGCTCAGGTGGCCGCTGCTGTTTGTGACCACTTATCAGACGCTCTCGCTGCTCGTATCCTTTGAGTACATCTTTCTGCTGACCCAGGGCGGACCGGGGCTGTTCACCACCGAGGTGTGGTCGCTCACGGCTTACAAGCGCGCCCTGTACACCTATTTCGGCAGCCATGCCTGGGGATATGGTGCAGCCTGGGGGTTCATCCTGGTGGCCATCGGCGTCGTGGCGTCCATCATCTACCTGCGTGTCTTCCGCTTCAATGAGCTGGTGCAGGAACCCAAGATTGACGTGCTGTAGGCACTGTCACTTCGGTTTTGCTCAGTACAAACCTGAGTTTATCGAAGGAAAGGAGGTAACATGGCTACAACAACCTTTGAAACCGAACGTGGGTCTGGTGTGTGGCGCGTCTTGGGCCAGTCCATCCCCTATGTCCTGCTTATCATCAGCATCTTGCCCATCGTGATCGGCTATGCCTGGGTGATCATCGCTACCTTTTCGGCTCGCACCCGGGGTCTGCTGCCGGTAGATAGCCAGGGCAACATCGGCGGGCTTACGCTGCAGAACTGGAGTTTCCTGCGGGACCCCGAGATCTGGCGCGTGACTCTGAACACATTTGGGATCGCAGCGGGGATGGTCGTCGGGGTTGGGTTCGTCTCAACGTTGGCTGGCTACGCGCTGTCGCGCATGAACTTTGCCGGGCGCAAAGGCTTCCTGGGGTTGACGTTGGCGCTGCACGCGTTCCGTCCCGAGATGCTACTCATCGCCATCTTCTTCGTGCTGCTGTTCATCAAAAATAATATTCCGTTGATCGGCGGTTGGTTCGGCTTCAACACCGTCGGCGGGGTGGCTTTGGTGATGATCAGCCTGGACCTGCCGCTCGGCATTTGGCTGATGAAGGGCTTTTTTGACAACGTTACCTGGGATATGGAGCGGTCTGCGCTCATTGACGGGGCCTCGCGCTTCCGCGTGTGGTGGGAAATCATCCTGCCCCAGATCAAGCCCGGCATCGCTGCGCTGGCCATCTTTAACTTTATCTCGGGCTGGAACGCCTTTTTGATTCCGTACACCTTTACGATTGGCGCCAAGGTATCCAACCTGCCGGTCTACCTGAACCGATTTTCAGAGGACACCTCGATGATGGGTTGGAACCAGGTCGCCGCGGTGGGCCTCTTCAGCCTCCTCCCGGTGATGATCTTCTTCATCTTTACTCAGGAGGCGCTACTCAGTATCTACGGCGGCGGGGCCAAGGGCGGGGTGTAGGGAATTAGAGATTGGAGATGTTCTCATTTCTGGCTGATAAGGAGTGGGCTATGAAAGTTGAACTTGAGAATCTGACCAAGCGATGGGGGAATGTCGTGGGAGCAGAGTCCATCAATCTGGATATTCAGGATGGCGAGTTCGTCGCCTTGCTGGGGCCCTCCGGCTGTGGGAAAACCACCACCCTGCTGATGATAGCCGGAATCTACAAGCCCACCGAGGGCCTCATCCGTTTCGACGAACGGGTCGTCAACCAGATGGTGCCCAAAGATCGCAACGTCGGCATGGTCTTCCAGAGTTACGCGCTCTACCCCCACATGAACGTTTTCCAGAACATCAGCTACCCCCTCAAGCTCAAGAAAGTCCCGAAGGAGGAGATGCGGGAGCGGGCGCAGCGAGTCGCCGATATGATGGGCATCGGTCATCTGATGGACCGCAAGCCGGCCCAACTCTCCGGCGGCCAGCAGCAGCGCGTGGCCCTGGGCCGGGCGCTGGTCAAAGAGCCTCAGTTGCTGCTGTTCGACGAGCCGCTGTCGAACCTTGATGCCCGCCTGCGCCTCTCCATGCGCGGCGAGATCAAACGGTTGCAGATGGAATTGGGCATCACCTCCATCTACGTGACGCACGACCAGGTGGAGGCCATGACCATGGCCGACCGCATCGCCGTTATGAAAGATGGCATATTGCAGGCCTACAGCCCGCCGGATGAACTGTACGACCGGCCGCGCACGCTCTTCGTGGCTGGCTTTGTGGGCAATCCACCGATGAACTTCGTGGATGTGGAAGTGGTCCGTGAAGACGATGACTATCACGCCCGCCGCGAAGGCTTCGACGTGGTCGTGCCCCCGGACCGAGGCGAGAAGGTGGTCGGCAAGGGCAGGGTAATCCTGGGCATCCGCCCCGAAGACATAACCATCGCCGACCAGGGCATCTCTGGCGAAGTCTTCGTCGTCGAGCCGCTGGGCCGCGATGACTTGCTCGATGTGCGCATCGGCGAGGCCGGCGTCCACGTGCTGGCCGATCCCACGTTGGGCTTGAGAATGAGCCAGAGCGTGATGCTAAACTTCAACACCCACAAGGTGCAGTTCTTCGACCCACAGACGGAGCGGTCGCTGCTTTGGTCCTAAGTCCCAGGTCCTAAGTCCTAAGTCTCTGCTTCACTCCGGGCTTTGACTTAGGACTTCGGACTGTTGACTTCTAATCATGAACAGCAAAGAGCGAGTGCTGGCAGCTATCAACCACGTTGAACCTGACCGCGTGCCAGTTGACCTGTGGGCCTTGCCTCCCGTCACCGACAACCTGCGCGAGCACTTTGGCGTGCACGATGACGAAGGCGTCTGGCAGGCGCTGGGGGTTGACTTGCGCTCGGTCTGGCCGGTCTACATCGGGCCACCTCTGCCCACTTTTGACGACGGCAGTTGGACGGACTGGTGGGGTCTCCGCAAGCGCATGATCGGTCCCTTTGAAGAGGTCGTCGAGCCACCACTGGCCGATGCTCAAACCGTCGCCGACGTCGAGGCCCACTCCTGGCCCGGCCCCGATTGGTTCGACTACGAGGGCCTGCGCCCCACCTGCGAATCGCTGAGCGAGTACGCCCTCGTCATCCGCGATCCCGGCCCCAATGCCACTTGTGTCCTGCGCCTGGCTATGTTCCTGCGCAGCATGGAGAAGTTCATGATGGACCTGGCGCTGAATCCCGACCTGGTGCGGGCCATCATAGAACAGGTGGAGGGGTTCTACCTGGAGTTCGGCCGCCGCATCTTTGAGGCCGTGGGCGATCTCACCGACGTCTATTTCATCGCCGACGACGTTGGCGTGCAGGACGGGTTGATGATCAGCCCCAGGATGTTCCGCCAGTTCGTCAAGCCCAGCCTGACGCGCTTCATCGCCCAGGCCAAAGAGCACGGGCAGCGGGTCATGTACCACACCTGCGGCGCTGTCCGTCGCCTGATCCCTGATTTCATCGAGATGGGGGTGAACGTTCTCGATCCCGTCCAGGTATCAGCCAAAGGCATGGAACCCGGCGAACTGAAGCGGGATTTCGGCAACGCTCTCTGCTTCCACGGCGCGCTGGACATTCAAACCGTCCTATCGCAAGGCACGCCCGACCAGGTGCGCGCCGAAGTCAAACGGCTGTGCCAGATTCTGGGGCAAGGGGGCGGGTTCATCCTGGCCCCGACCAACAACGTCATGCCCGAAACGCCGCTCGAAAACATCCTGGCGCTGTATGAAGCGGCGCAATAGGATCACGTTTCACGCAGGCTTGCGTCCATCGCCGCGCAAGCCCTTTTTCTTGTAGGTCTTTCTCCTGGAGGTCAAAACAGAATGGGCGACGTTGACATCATGATGATCGGCCACTTTGCCAAAGACAAACTGGTGGTAGATGGCACGAGCGAGATAGCCTCCGGCGGAGCCGTCTACTACGGTAGCGTGGCCCTCCGGCGCATTGGCGTCCGCGTGGCTGTCGTCACCCGGTTGCACCCCGACGACTTCCTGCGGCTGGACGAACTGAAACAAGAGGGGGTGCAGGTCTTTGCCACGCCAGCTCCAGAAACCTCGGGCATCGAGAACATCTACAACTCGGCCGACATGGAGCGCCGCATTTGCAAACTGATGGGCTTTGCCGGCTCCTTCCGACGAGAGGAAATCCCTGACCTATTGGCCCAGGTGTACCTGATCGCGCCCATCATCGCTGGCGAGGTAGGTATGCCACTGCTCAAGCATTTGGCCACTCGTGGGCCAGTGGGCCTGGACGTGCAGGGCTTCGTCCGCGTCCGTGAGGATGGCCACCCTTCGACGGGCTCAGGGCAGGCTCTGATCTTTCGCCAGTGGCCCGACATGGCCGAGGGCCTGGCGCACGTGACTTACCTCAAAGTAGACCGCGCCGAGGCGGAACTGCTCACCGGCCAGACGGACCTGCAGGCTGCCGCTCGCCAACTGGCCGCCTACGGCCCCCGAGAAGTCGTCGTCACCCAGTCGTCGGGCGTCACTGTCTACGCCGGCGGCCAGGTTTACGAAGCGCCCTTCACTCCCCGCTCCCTGGCTGGGCGCACCGGCCGGGGCGACACCTGCTTTGCTGCCTACGTGGGCAAGCGTCTGAGCGCGCCAGTTGAAGAGGCTTGCCGCTTTGCGGCGGCGGTCACCACGCTGAAACAGGAGCAACCCGGCCCCTGGCGCGGTACCCTGGACAACGTGGCGGCGGTACTGGCAGGCAGGCATCACGTGTAGGTTGTTGTATACTGAGCGCACTTTGATTTTGTGGATTCGGGTGATGTTGGCATCATCACTGAAAGAGGCAGATGTGTCATCGTCCAGACAATTCGTTCTCATTACAGGGTTGAACCTGGCAACCTTAGTGACGCTGACGCTTAGCAGTTGCGCGTCACCCACGCCGACGGCGGCCCCTGGCCCCCCGGCTTCTCACCAGGAGCTGGCCCGCCACTACGCGCCAGTCATACGCCAGGGCGTCGCCTCTGACCAGGATTTCATCACCGCCGTGGACTTCGACGGCGATTGGGTCGGCAACAATAACTGGGAAAACCAGCCCACGGGCGACCTCGCAGCTTACGTCTACTACTCGGTGATAGAGACAGAGACCCACTGGTTTCTCCTCTATGCCCTTTTTCACCCTCGCGACTACACCCGCGATCCGTGCGAAAGGTCCGAGGGCTGCCACGAGAACGATATGGAGTCCATCCAGATGGTTGTTGCCAAAGATGACACTCCTTTTGGGAAACTGCTGGCCGTCGAGACGCTGGCTCACAGTCACATCTACCTCTACGCCGCCGAGCGGTCGGTGGAGGGGAACTTTCTCAGGGTCAAAGGTTCGGTTCGGCTTGAAGGGAGCCACCCCATCGTCTACGTGGAGACATACGGCCACGGCATTTACGCCCAGCGCAAGATCCTCGTGCCGCACACCGTCGTCTACCGCGCGGGAGAGCAGGCCGAAGCGCCGGAGAGCCTCAAGGACGACGACGTATCGTACCTACTCGTTTCGATCTATGACACCCTCTGGGTGCACCGGGACGAAATCGGCCCTGGACGGGCCTTCGATCAACCCTTCGACTACCGGGGCAACACCCTGCCGTCCGCCATTGACGGTGAGGATTACGGCCAGGATCGGGCCAACACTCCCTGGGGCTACAACCAGGAGATTGGCGATACCCTCTCTCGCGGCGATTGGTTCCTCGATCCGGCCAAAGCTCTAACCTATCACGCCCGCTTTGAGGGTGAGTTCTCCCGGAAGTACGTTTACAATCCCTATCTGGCCGATCTCGGACTGATGGGGGAGTGAGCCGCCGCATGCTAAAGATGTGGAGAAGCAGAGGAGACTTGCTTTTTGGAGGCGAGAGATGAAAATCAGGTTTTTAGGCACCGGGGCGGCTGAAGGTATCCCCAGCTTTGGCTGCACCTGTCAGCGCTGCCAGGTGGCCAGAAAAGAAGGGGGACACAACGTCCGGCAACGGGCCTCCGTGCTGGTCGAGGCGGCCGGACATCGCATCCTGCTCGATACACCGCCAGAAATCAGCACGCTGCTGAACCAGGCCAAAGTCTTTGACCTGTCGGCCATTCTCCTGAGCCACGAACACTTCGACCACATCGGTGGGCTGGTGGCGTTCGAGTACTGGAACCGGGTGTTGCCTATCTTCGCCGGCTACGACGTACTGCCCAAACTCCGGCTGACCCCACGCCTGGAAGAACGGGCCCTCCTCTCCGGCTTCTACTCCCACACACGGCTGTACTTCGGCGACCTGACGGTTATGCCCTTCAAAGTCATCCACCACGTTCCCTGTTACGGCTTCGTTTTCGAGGAGGCGGGGACACGGCTCGTTCACTTCAACGACTCCGGCCCTGAGTTGAGCGATCTCCACCGCCACTTGCTGGAAGGGGCCGATGTGGCTATCTTCCACACCCCCACCTTTGAGCCGAACCACAGTCACATCAGCATTCAGAGCATCATCTCCCTGGCGCAGGAGTATTCCTTCCAACGGGCAGTTATCACCCACATCAACCACAACAATCTCCTGCACGAGGAGTTGGTGGAGCGGGTTGCTCCCTATGGGATCACAGTGGCCTACGATGGTATGACGTTGGAGGTTTGACCGTGCAGATCAGATTTCTCGGCACCGCCGCGACCGGGGGCATCCCGGCCATTAACTGCAATTATCCTCATTGACGGAGACAACGCTATGAGTATCAAAGGTATCGGCATCGATGCTCACTCCTCGCGCATTGATGGCGACTTAGAGGTATTAGAAGAGGATCTGGTCCATTTCCAGCGCGTAGGCTTTGATTACGTGGAGATCCCGACCCACGGGATTGATGCCATCCTCAACGGAAGGCTCAACCTTCGGCAGATGAAAAGGATCAAAGAGGTGCTGGCGAAGTTCGATCTCCAGTACACCGTGCATTGCTCAGACTGGCTGAATCTGATGGATGCCGAGGCACTTCCGTTGCACAAAAGCATTTTTGAGGCCAGCATCGAGTTCACGAGCGAGATCGGCGCCGAGATCCTGGTCTACCACAGTGGCAGGGTAGAGCTGGGGAACGAATACCTGGGGCAGGCGGCCCTCACCAGAGAGCTCCTCTCCCTTCCTGATCGGGCCCTTATCGAAGAGCAGGAGCGAGTGGAGAGGGAGACTTTGGCTGAGCTGGCGGAGTTCGCCAGGGAGAAGGAGGTGACCATCTGCGTGGAGAACGCCGACCCCAGGGTTGATGAGGAGGCTCTCTGGGAACTGGCCAGGCGAGTACGGGTGAAGGGTGTTGATCTCTTCTATCGCATTGCTCCCGGCGGGGACATCACCCTCTACAACTACGGAGGGGTGATCGAGCGCCTGGTGGATCAGGTGAAGAAAGTGGGCAAGGAAAACGTGGGCATCACCTTTGACTTCGGCCACGCCTACATCGCCTCGCGTTACTATGGCTTCGACTTCTTCGATTCAATTGAGCTTGCCAAGCCGCTTATCAAGCACGTTCACATCCACGACAATTTCGGCAGGCCAGCGGGAGTTGATAGGAGGCAGATCGCCCTCATCTCGGTGGGGAAGGGGGACCTTCACATGCCCATAGGCTGGGGCGGGATACCGTATCGAGAAGTCTTCTCCCGCCTGAGGGGCTACGAGGGTATTGTGCTGCTGGAGCTCAGTCCCCGTTACAGCCCTCACTTCGAGGAGGTCCTGCAGGGGACGCGAAGGCTCCTGGCAGAGTGCGGGGTCGAATAAGGGGGGGAAAATGGACTTGATCATGGCCATTGTCAGGGATGAGGATGCGGGGAAGGTGACCGAAGCCCTGGCGGAGAGGGGCCACAAATCTACGAGGGTCAGCACCGCCAGTGGATTCTTGAAGATGAGCAACACTACGCTCTTTATAGGGGCGGAGGACGGTGAAGTGGACAAGGTGCTGGGAATCATCAAGGCCAATTGCCACTCTAACATCGAATTCGCCCCCCCACTGTTAGCTGATAAGAATTTGGGGCCTCCGACCTTCCCGGTGGAAGCGAAGGAGGTTGAGGTCGGCGGAGCGGTTGTCTTCGTTTTGGGCATCAAGAGGTTCGAGAAGCTGTGAAAGGTCTTCTGAATATGTCTAATCCGGACTTTTTGGTGATCGGCCACGTGACCAAGGATCTGCAAGAGGATGGTTGCACCATCGGGGGTACAGTAACCTTCGCGTCCCTGACAGCCCGCAACCTGGGGCAGCGCACCGCTGTGGTTACCAGGGCCTCTCCCGATCTGAGCCTCAACCCTCTTTATCAGGGCATTGAGGTGCTTCGGTTACCCTCGCCGGCGACCAGCACCTTCCAGAACCTCTACTCTGCTGACGGAACTCGCACTCAGTTTCTCCGTGCCGTGGCTGAGCCTATAGAAGTTGAGGACATCCCATCTGCCTGGCGAGAGGCTAAGGTCGTCCTCTTGGGCCCTCTGACGGATGAGCTAGAAGGGAGCATTGTCAACATCTTCCCCCATTCGTTGATCGGGGTTACCCCGCAGGGCTGGATGCGTCAGTGGGACGAGGAAGGGCGGGTCTTTCCCAAGCCCTGGGAGAGTGTGGCTGAGGTTCTGATCCATGCAAAGGTGGTAGTCTGCAGTGAGAATGACATTGAGAGGGATGAGGAAGTAATTCATGCCTATGCCGGAATGGCAGATATTCTGGTAGTCACCCACGGCCCCGCCGGGGCAACGGTCTACCATCAGGGCGAGGCTCGTCGGCTCCCCGCCTTCGAAACTGTAGAGGTAGATCCAACTGGGGCGGGTGATGTCTTTGCTGCTGCTTACTTGATTGAGTTGGAGAGAAGTGGCGACCCATACGCGGCGGCGCATTTCGCCAACTGCGTGGCTTCCTTCATCGTGGAGAAGCCGGGAATAGAGGGCATCCCCACTCTGGAACAGGTGGAACGAAGGCTAGTGCAATTCCCCCTCATTACGAAGTTGTAAGAACCCGCCTCAAAGGCGAGATAAAAACTAAGGAGGTTGACTGATGAAAGGGTTAGTTCTGACAGCCAAATGGGAACCCCGCGAGGGGTACGAACTCTCGGAGTTCGAGAAGGCGACGGGTAAGGCCGTTACTGGCAACGCCATCTGGCGCTATCCGGAGCTCAAAGTGCAGGAAGTTGACAAGCCCACCATTGAGTCAGATCAGGTGCTCGTCGAGGTCAAGGCCTGTGGGGTCTGTGGCTCGGATATGCACTTCTACGAGACCGACGATCAGGGCTATATTCTCTACCCTGGCCTGACCAAGTTTCCCACCATTCTGGGCCATGAGTTCTCAGGCCGGGTGGTCGAAGTGGGTAGCGAAGTCGAGGACCTTGAGGTCGGCGATATGGTCACCGCCGAGGAGATGATCTGGTGCGGCCACTGCTTCCCCTGCCGCAACGGCTTCCCCAACCACTGCACCCGCCTGGAGGAGATTGGCTTCACCATCCCCGGCGCTTTCGCCGAGTACATAGCCATCGGTGCCAAGTATTGCTGGAAGCTCAGTGCTCTGATGGACCGTTACGGCGACGAAGACAAGGTCTACGAGGCAGGGGCTATAGTGGAACCCTCCAGCGTGGCTTACAATGCCGTGTTCGAACGGGCTGGCGGCTTTCGTCCAGGGGCCTACGTGGTCGTCTACGGCCTGGGCCCCATCGGCCTGGCGGCCACAGCCGAGTGCAAGGCCTCGGGCGCAGCGAAAGTTATCGGCTTCGAACTCTCCGCCAACCGACGGGAGCTGGCCAAGAACGTCGGCGCCGACTACGTCTTCGATCCGCGCGAAGTGACGCCCTCCGAAGTGGTGATGGATCTCACCGAGGGGCAGGGGGCTGACCTCCACGTAGAGGCTGCCGGCGCCCCGCAGGTGACGGTGTCCGAGATGGAGAAGTCGCTGGCCATCAACGGCAAGATCGTCCAGATCGGACGGGCCGCCACACGGGTGCCCATGTACCTGGAGACCTTGCAGGTGCGGCGTGGCCAGGTCTTCGGCTCACAGGGCCACTCCGGCCACGCCGTCTTCCCCAGCGTCATCCGTTTGATGGCTTCTGGGCTCATGGACATGACCCCGATCATCACCGCCCGCTACAGCCTGGACGAGACGGTGGACGCTATTGCCAAATCGGTGACGCGGGAGGATGGGAAGATTCTGGTTAAACCGTAGAGTTTGGAAGTTGGATATTAGAGATTGGAGGTGTGGGAAATGTCCACCAAAATCAGCGTAGGCATCATCGGCGCTGGGAGGATAGGAAAGCTGCACGCGGAACACCTGGCTTACCGTGTCCCCGAGGCCAACATCCTCGCCATAGCAGACATCTTTCTGGAAGCGGCTGAGAAGTGCGCGGCCGACTTGCAGATTCCCTCAGCGGTTCAAGATCACCGCGAGATCATGGAGAACCCGGACATTGAGGCGGTCATCATCTGTTCCAGCACCGATACGCACGCGCAGATGATCGAAGAGGCGGCGGCGGCCGGGAAGCATATCTTCTGTGAGAAACCCATTGACTTCGATCTGGCCAGGATTGACAGGGCTCTCGAGGCCGTGGACGAAGCGGGGGTTAAGCTGCAAGTCGGGTTCAACCGGCGCTTCGATCCCAACTTCAGGCGCGTTCGCGAGATGGTAGCGAGTGGCAAAATCGGCACGCCTCACATCCTGCGCATCACCAGTCGCGATCCGGGACCGCCGCCCATCGAATACATCAAGGTCTCCGGTGGCATCTTCCTGGATATGACCATCCACGACTTCGACATGGCCCGCTATCTGGTCGGCAGCGAAGTCAGCGAGGTTTACGCCACTGGCGGGGTGATGGTGGATCCTGAGATCGGCAAAGCTGGCGACATTGACACCGCTGTCATCACATTGCGTTTTGACAACGGCGTTATCGGCACCATAGACAACAGCAGAAAAGCGGTATACGGTTACGATCAGCGCGTCGAGGTCTTCGGCTCCGAGGGCATGGTAGCGGTTTCTAACAACACCCCCGATACGGCGGTTCACAGCAATGCCGAGGGCGTTCATTCCTCGCTGCCCCTGTTCTTCTTCGTGGAGCGTTATACCGACTCCTACATCGCCGAGATGCAGGCTTTCATTGACTGCATCCAGCAGGACAAGACGCCTCCTGTGACAGGCATTGACGGCCGCATTCCGGTGGTGATGGGCCGTGCGGCCAGGAAGTCGTACGAGGAAAACCGCCCGGTCAAGCTAAGCGAGGTTGATTGAGCGCGGCCGTCAGGAAAGGCTTTTTGCCACGAATTACACGAATTTTCACTAGATTTCCCTTTTTCGTGTTAATTCGTGGCAGGTTTGGAAACTCACATGCCAAAATTCGACATCGCCTATCTGGGGCACTATACCAAAGACACCATCGTCTTGCCCCATGAAACGAAGACCGTCAACGGAGGGGCCTTCAATTATGGCGCCCGAGTTGCGGTCAAAATGGGACTGCGGGCAGCCGTCATCACCAGGCTGGCAGAGGAGGATTGGGATGTGGTGGATGACCTCGTGCGCATGGGCGTTGAGGTGTTTGCCACACCGACTGAGCAATCCACCAGCCTGAAACTGGTCTATCCTACCGAAAATCTCGATTATCGTACAGTCCACAACGTCGGCTCTGCCGGCCCCTTCACCCCGGCGGAGGTCGCCCCCGTCCAGGCCCACGTTTTCCACATCGGGGCGTCTATTCGGGGCGAGGTGCCGCTTGAGGTCATCAAGGCGCTGGCCCAAAAGGAGACCCGTATCTCCCTGGATGTGCAGGGTTTTCTCAGGGTCAACCCTTCGACTGTAAGCGAAGCGGCCTCAGGACACCGCCGAGGAGGAGTGCTAGTCCACGAGGATTGGCCTGAGGTTGCTCAGGTTCTT
>CAZGKH010000072.1:0-12776 GCA_964525665.1 uncultured Anaerolineae bacterium
GCCCCATGAGATACTTCCCCAGGAAGGGGTGTTCCCAATTCCTGGTGAAATCCCCCTGTAGATATTCCAGCCCAGAGGTGGCATAGACTACCTCGTCATAGTAGAAGCTTTCCGCCCCCAGATTGGAGAAGAAGTTGAAGAAGGAGTACAGGAGGCAGGCGATAAGTAGCAACATTCTCACTTGCCGCATCCTGTTTCCTACCGCTTGCCTCCCGCCTCCTGCCTCTTGCATCTTGCCCTCTGTCTTACGGTTGCAGCCAGAGGCTGTAGCAGCCTACTTCCGAGGAAGTGAGGTTGCTGACCAGAACGTAATATTCCTGACCTTGTTCCAGCCAAACCCCGAGTTCCCCTGACCCGTAGGCCTCGCCCCAGGCTATGGGCACCAGAGTGTCGGGCGGATCGTCGGTGATTTGAGAGACCAATAGCCAGATGCGAAGGCTGCTGGGCTCCAGTCCCTGTGTCCACAACCAGTGGGTGCCGGTCCAGTCTGCCTTCCACTTGAACCAGTCGGGGTCGTTGCCTTTCTCGCCCACCGGTCGGGTGAGGGACCAGAAAGTGCGGTCTACGAAAAACCCTGACCCGTAGGGAACAGAGGAGTCTTTCCAGAAGTCATTGCCAGGCTCGTTGTAATCTGGGTCATCCCAGCCGCAGGGTAGGCCGTGCTTCATGACGTAGGGTAAAAAGGTCTGAGCATCCCATGGCCTTGGAGTATCAGTAGGAGTCGGCGTGATTGTAGCAGTTGGAGTAGCCGTGGCTGTTGGAGTAGGGGTAGTGGTCGGAGTGTTGGTGACGGTTGGCGTGGCGGTGGGTGTTCCACTTGGGGTAGGTGTGGGAGTGATGGTGGGTGTTGAGGTTTGTGTGGGTGTGGAAGTTATCGTGGGAGTTGATGTCGGTGTGCCAGTGTTGGTCGGCGTGGGCGTTGGCCCGGGTGTGTCTGTGGCCGTTGCCGTTGGCGTAGCAGTGGATGTGGATATATTTGTCGGCGTCGGTGTCAGTGTCGGGGTGGGCGTGGGCGTGTCAGTGGGTGTGGCTGTATCTGTGGGCGTTGCTGTTGGGGTGGGCGTGTCTGGTGGGATCTCAAAGCCGTACCTGGTAACTCCGCCGCCATAGGTGCCGAACCAGATGTTTCCTTGATTGTCCACGGCGATGGAAGTGATGTAGTCACTCTCCATTTCCGGCACGTTAGAGGTGTTGTAGAGCGTCCAGTTGGCCCCATCGAACTTGTTGATGCCGTACCACTTAGTGCCGATCCACTTATTGTTCTCCCAGTCTATGGCGATGGCGTTGATATCGTCGCCTTCAAGGCCGCTAAAATCGGCAATATAGCTTGTCCAAGCGCTGTCATCGAAGCGGCTCACTGCGGCAGAGTTGCATATCAGGTAATCACACCACTCATTGTATCCATCGGTACACCCGCCAAACCATTTGACATTGGCGCCGTCTACGGCGATGGCCCGGACGTGATCGCTGGCTAACCCTGACCAATCACGGTAGGTGGTCCAGCCAGTTCCGTTGAACTTGCTGACCCCACCGGTGGTGGTGCCGACCCAGATGTTGCCTGAGAGGTCCGCGGCAATGGCATTGACGGAGTCAGAGGCCAGGGCCCCGTTTGATGTGTTGAAGCTATACCAGCTCATCCCATCGAATCTGCTCACTCCGTATCCGTGTCCATCGCTTACCCTGGTGCCAAACCAGATGTTTCCCGATTGGTCTACGGCGATAGAAGAGATGTAGTTGAACGCCAAACCGGAGTTTGAGGTATTGTAAGTTGTCCAAGTACTCCCATCGAACTTGCTCACCCCGTTAGAGGTACCGAACCACTTATTGCCTTCCGCGTCTATGGCGACGGCGTTGACACGCCGGTGCACCAGGTCAGAGTTTGAGGTATTGTACGTCGTCCAGTTAGTCCCGTCGTATTTGCTGACCCCCCTGCTAGTACCGAACCACTTATTCCCATCGGCGTCCACAGCTATGGACAGGACGTAGTCCCACGCCAGGTCAGAGTTGGAGGTAGTGTAGGTTGCCCAGGTGCCCTGTTGGGTTTCGAGAATTCCAGCAGACTGTGGTGAGCGGGCCGATCCGTTGCTGAGAGCAGTGGAGAGTCCGTGCTCAAGGGTGGTCAGAAGGGCTACCAGAAGAACGGAGGCCGCTAGCAGATACAGCAATCTGGTAAGTGCGCGGGTGGCGAAGGCGGTGATCCGCTTGATATTCAGCTTAGTCATAGAGATTCTCCTTCCAATACTTGATAGATGTAAACCGGTATCTCGAACTCCCAAGCCTTGGGAGGGAAAGCCGATACGGTTGTGATGGTTGAGGAACGCCAGCTTTCCTCAGCTATAGGGACGAGATTGTAGCCCTTGCGAGGGATGAAAGGGGGGTCCCACTGGCTCACGAAATAAACCCCCCTCCCCTCATCTAGCCATTGAGTTATGGTCGTCGTCAATGACTCCTCTTCTTCTATGTGAGCGGTGGAGATCAGTAGCGCATCCTTGTCATAGACAGACCAGAGAGGTGCGGCAAAGTGGCCTACACGGGAATCTTGGAACCATATCTCTTCGAAGACTACTATGTCGTCTTGGCCGAAGTAGCTAGCCAGCTTTTCGCTGAAGGCAATGGTGTTTGGCATCTCTCGATAGTTCACATAAGGCACGCTCAAAGCCAGGAAACTGACCAGCAGGATGCCTATGACAGTCAGTTGAGCGACTCTCAGTAGCTTGCCTCCCTTATCCCAAATCAGTATCGCATAGCTGGCCAGCAGTATCAAAGAGGGAATTAGGACAGGCACTTGTCTCCTGATAGGGTAGACGTAGGAAGGCGTGCTAGATATGGCCAGCACAGATATCGTGGCGACACCGTGAATCGAAAGGAGGGTCAGGAAAAAAGCCGTCTTCTCGTTGACATTTCGCCTGATCAGCTCCACCAGACCGAAAAGCCCCAACCAGAGGCCCAAGGGCGAGACGAATTGCCCCAATTGGACAACGTTTTCACTCTTGGCGATGAAGTAAGCGTATATCGCCAGGAGGAGTATCGCCAGCGAGAGAAGCGTCGTCATAAGATGACGCCCCTTGTAGATCCGATTCAGCCCGTTCTCATCCTTCGATCCGAGCGGGCGGAATAGGCCCAAAAGAACGATTAGAACAAGCAATCCTCCCAGTGAGATAGCCGATATGACCAGCAAGGCCGGTGACTCGGTGAGGAGCGACCGGAGCTTGATCCACAAGCCGTAGGAATTCAACTCTACGTAGGGCCTGCTGACTGTTAGAGCTAAGATGCCTCCATCTATGAGGAGAAGCCCAAAGGGGATGGCGAAAAAACGGAAATCTGTCGGTAGTCTTCTCCTTGTAACCAGCCAGCACCCAAAGAATATGGCCAAGGGCAGGATGACAATGAGGCCCTCAATCCGACATAGGATGGCCTGGCCGAAGCAGAGGGCGGCGATGGCAGCGTACAGCGGCTTGTGCTCCACAATGTAACCACTCAGCCTGTCATTGCGAGGAACGAAGTGACGAAGCAATCTCCACCGTTGCTTGCAATTGGAGGCGGGAGATTGCTTCGCTTCGCTCGCAATGACAGAATGTGACATGGTCCAGGTAGTTAAGGCATAGACGCCGCTGAAGAGCAAGCACTGGCTCAGGATCTCTGAATAGGGAACTCTGGAGAAATACGTCTGAGTGAAACTGATGGCCAGGAGCACAGCCGCCAGCAGGCCGACTTTCCTGCCGAACATGGCCTTCCCAGCGAAATACAGGCTGAGCACGCTCAGAGCGCCGAAAAAGGGTGTGGCGTACAGGCTAAACCGCAATCCACCCAGGGCGTAGAAGATGGCTATCCAGACCGAGAAAAGCGGCGGATGATAGGCCGTCAACTCGCCTCTGTCCGGGTCGGCCACGGCAAAAGACCAGAGGTAGATTCCCCTTGCTTCCGTATCGGGAAAGTAGGCAAACCTTTCTCTTAACGAGGCAAAGGAATTGTAGAACAAGGACTTGGCCGATGGTGGCAGAGATGAAAGGATTGGGCTCTCGCCGGTGAGTGCGCCGGTTTTGGCGATATGAGCGCCTGTGTTCACATACCAACCAGCATCCAACCAGCCGAGAATGTACTCGCCGGGCTTGGCATAGAGCAAGAATGACAGGCAGAGCAGGATGATGATTATTGCATCTTCCCGGCCAAGACGAATTCCTGCGCTAACTGTGAATTTTCGATTTTCGATTTTCGATTTGCGATTCAAAGAATCAGCAATCGAAAATCGCGAATCGGAAGTCCTCTTGGCCGCCATGAAAGCCAGGCAGAAAACTGAGTAGGCGACCAGGGCTAACAGGAGGCTGCCCAGAGAGAAAATCCCCACTTGGGCCAACACCAGGCCGATCAGACCGGAGGTGAGAACGCTGATGAGCAAGGAGAGAAATAGTCGCTGTCCAACCGTCGTGTTGGTATTGCTCGCTTTTCCCCAGAGGGGAAGATGCAGGGTGAAGTAGCCTGGGAGTAGAAGAATTAGGGGTAGGATTGTGAAATGCCACGCCATAAAGTTGATCTGCTAACTCCTCAGTATCTCCCTTATCTCTTGGGGAATCGTTGTGATCGTTCCCTCTTTGTCCACGCAGATGTGCTTGGTCTGTCCTGTGGCCAACAGTTGGCCTGTCTCGGCCATGATGACCTCGTAGGCGAAGGTCACCTGGCGGCTCCGCGCTTCCTCAACCCTGGTTCTAACCGTGACCAAGTCACCGTAGCGGGCGGGGGCCAGGTAGCGGGCCTGTACTTCGATGACGGGCAGGTAATGGCCCTGGGCTTCCACGTGAGCATAGCCAGTGCCTTGCTGGTGCATGTATTCACCTCGCCCCACCTCGAACCAGACGATGTAGTTGGTGTGGTAGACGATGCCCATAGCATCGGTCTCGGCATAGCGAACCCGCAATGTCGCCTCTACTACTCGGCTTTCGCTCATGCTGATGTCCTCGTCATTCCCTCTAACGCTTTCCCCAGCCTCTTGATGCCCTCCTCGATTTTCTCTGGGCCGGCGGTGGCAAAGGTTAGCCGCAAGGTGTTCTTATCACCGTCATTGGGGTAGAAGACCCTGCCGGGCACGAAGGCCACTTTTTCTTGCAGAGCTACATCCAGCAGCTCCGAGCCGTCTACGTGTTCTGGCAATCGCACCCACACGAACAGGCCGCCTGCGGGGCGGGTCCAGGTCACGCCCGGCGGGAAGTGTTTCTCCATAGCGGCCAGCATGGCGTCCCGTCTCTCGCCATAGACCTTCTGTATCTTCTTGACGTGGTCCCGCAAGATGCCACACTGGCAGATTTCGTTGGCTGCCATCTGGATGAAGGTGCTGGTGTGCAGGTCTGATCCCTGCTTGGCCTGAACGAGTTTAGCTATGATTTGGCGGGGCGCAACGATCCACCCCAGGCGGATGCCAGGGGATAGGGTCTTGGAGAAGGTGCTTAGATAGAGAACGTTCTCCTTGTGTAAAGCCACCAGGGGGGCGATGTCCTGACCCTCGAATCGTAGCTCGCCGTAGGGGTCATCCTCCACGATGAAGACGCCGTACTTGGCGGCCAACTCCACCAGCTTCAGCCGCCGCTCCAGCGTCATCGTCACGCCAGCCGGGTTCTGGAAGTTGGGCAGGGCGTAGATGAACTTAACGGGGTGACGTTCTAAGACCTCTTCGAGCTTGTCCGTTTGAATCCCATTTTCATTGAGGGGGACGGTCACGAAGCGGGGCTGGTAGGCTCTGAAGGACTGTATTGCTCCCAGGTAAGTGGGTCCTTCGGTGAGGATGACATCACCGGGGTTGATGAAGATCTTGCCGATAAGGTCTAGGGCCTGCTGGGAGCCGTTAGTGACGAGGATGTTTTCTGGTTCGAGGGATACATCGTACTTCTGCATCCGTTCCACCAGGTACTGCCTGAGGGGCGGGTATCCCTCGGTAGTGCCGTACTGCATAGCCCGTGCCCCATCGTGGGTCAATACGGAGCTACAGGCTTCCTCGAATTCCTGGACCAAAAATAGCTCGGCGGCAGGCATCCCGCCGGCGAAAGAGATGATGTCTGGCTGCAAGGCCAGCTTCAGCAGGTCGCGAATGATGGAACTCGTCATGTGCTGAGTTCGCTCGGCGAAACATGCATCCCAATTCGTGGTCACCTGCCCGTCCAAAGCTGATTTCTGCGTTGTCATGGTGAAAGCTCCTCGTTTCTATTTGGATATTGGGTACTGGATATTGGATATTTCTCTTGTTCGATGATCTCCCGGAGGGCAAGCCGGCGCGCCTGTCCTGTGAGGCACTCCAGCTTGCGCACGCCCAGTGGATCAATCTCCTCTCGTAGCAACCTTACTTCTTCGTCGGTGGGAGGTGTGGTCTCTTCGAAATCGGGTGCTGTCTCCAGGGGGAAACCAGTCCTGGCCTCGACTTCCTCGACCGTCACGCCGGGATGACAGGATGCCAAACGCAGCCGCCCATTGGCGAAATCAAACTGCCCCAGATCGCTCACCAGGTATCGGGGGCCGGGGCTGGTGATGCCCCGCTTCCAGCGCTCTTCCTGGCTCTCCTCAGCCAGGTATCCGACTCCGCTGCGAAAGTCCAGTTTCTCCACGAAGACCCGCCGCTCATGGCGTGGCACGTAGAGATAGATCCGTCTTGAGAAATTGGTCACATCGGCTATGCCGCCGCAGCCGGGCAGCCGAAGGCGCGGCTGGTAGTAATCGCCGATGACCACGTTATTGAAATTTCCGTAGGCATCTATCTGAGCTGGCCGGAAGAACTCTTTGGGCTGCATGGTGGGCAGCACCTCGCCGCTGATTTCGGCGAAGCTCAACAGCCGGATGGCGCGTCCGAGCCAGGTCTCTTCAATGCGCGATACGGAGAGAGGCTGCCAACCATCACAGACAGTATTGCCAATGGCCGAGGTGAAGGTGATGTTGGGAGCATGGGTCAGCTTGGCCAGGATGTAGCCAGCGGCCACCAACGGCGTGGCAATGCCCTGGGCTACCGCCTCACCGTCCTCGATCTGGCGGGCGATGCAGGTGCACATCAGTTCATCGGTGGTGTAATCGTTAGCGGTTTGTTCCATTTCTCTTGATCTTTGATCGCCGAAGGTCTCTGACCGAGGCAAAAGGGGCTTGGTCAGAGACCTCGCCCAACACGCGATCCCGCTCGGCCAGGTCTCCGACCGCCGCCGACCTCGCCCAACACGCGATCCCGCTCGGCCAGGTCTCCGACCGCCGCCGACCTCGCCCAGCGTGAGCCCATCGTAAGCTATTTCCCTTCTGAGGGTGGTTTATCCTCCCGGCGGTAAGGGACGGGAATGTACTGAACCGATGGGCGGCGCTGGCCAGCTTGGCGATAGAGCTGCATCAACTGGCACACCTCATCTGGCAAATCAAAACTGATTGGCAAGCCCAGTCCCTCGGCTTCCTTCGCACCGATGGGATAGTCATGGGTCCACTGGCCTGAGCTGAGAGCCTCAGCGATCTGGTGGGCTTTCCCTGCTTCCATCTGGTTGCCCATCAGGATTTCCACTACGGTCTGCTTTACCTGGGAGACGGCTTTCTTGGCCATGTCAGCCAGAATCAGGGTTTCGTCATCGGTCTCGTTGACGTCCTTGATCTGGGTCACGGCGAGGATGGAGCTGGCCGGATAGCGACCTAGTTGGGGATCAACGGGGCCCAGCACGGCGTTCTCGTCCATCACTATCTCATCGGCGGCCATGGCGATGAGGGTGCCGCCGGACATGGCATAGTGGGGGACAAAGACAGTGACCGGAGCCTGGTGGCGGACGAGAGCATGGGCGATCTGCTCGGAGGCCAGAACCAACCCGCCGGGCGTGTGCAGGATGATGTCTATGGGCATGTCCTTGGGGGTCAGGTGGATGGCTCGTAGCAGTGCTTCCGAATCCTCGATGTCAATGTAGCGGCGGAAGCCTATTCCCAAGAAGCTGAGCACCTCCTGCCGATGGATCAAGGTGATGAGGCGCGAGTTGCGTTTCTTTTCCAATTGTCGCATCACGCGCCGCCGATTGGTTTCCAGCATCCTTTTCTGCAGAGCAGGAAGCAGACTAGAAATGATGATGAAGATCCAAAACAAATCGAAAAGGCTGAAATTCATTTGACTACCCTCCGTCTTTCTGTGCCTAGTCATGCTCGCAGCGGACCCTAGTCCGCTGGCCAGGGGAACCGTATATCGCCGAGGCCGCTGGACTAGGGTCCAGCGGGAGCAGGTGAGTTGTCGCCCTCCGCCTTTCTACGCCCTAGACAGCGACCAGAGCATCCTCGGCCCTTGCCACTCGTATCCCTTCTTTCTCGTTGACCCGGGTCAGGAGCAGACCTCCCGCGATGAAAAAGAAGACTATCGAAACGATGCTCAGGCGGCTGGAACCGGTAAGCTGTCCCACCAGGGCAAAGACGAAGGGGCCAGCGATGCCGGCGAACTTGGAGCTGACGCTGTAGAAGCCGAAGAACTCGGCAGCCTTCCCCTTGGGGACCATGGAACCGAACAGCGAGCGACTGAGGGCCTGACTGCCGCCCTGCACCAGACCGACCAAGAAGGCCAGCGCCCAGAACTCCCAGGCATTGGTCATGAAGTAGCCCCAGATGGAGATGCCGGTGTAAACAGCGAGGGCGAGGTAAATCGAAGGCTTGGCGCCTAGCCGCTTGGCCAGCCGACCGAAGAGGAAGGAGAACGGGATGCCCACGAATTGAGTCATCAGTAGCGCGCCGATCAGGTCGCTCTGGCCGATGCCGATCTCGGCCCCGTAGATGGTGGCCATGGTGATGATGGTTCCAATGCCGTCGTTGTACAGCCAGAAGGAGACCAGGAACTTGATCAATTCGCGGTAGCGGCGTAGATCGCGAAAGGTCTGGCCCAGCCGGTTGAATCCGCCCCGGACGGGGTGGACATTGGGCTGAGCTCCAGCTGTGCTAGGCGGCTCAGGTACGTGGCGGAAGATGGGGATTGAAAAAAGAGCCCACCAGATTCCCACACTCAAGAATGAAAGGCGGGAGGCGCTCGCTGCATCGGAAAGGAAGAAAGTGCCGGGCGACAGGATCCAGGCCAGGTTGATGGCCAGCAGGACGCCGCCTCCCAGGTAGCCCAGGGCGTATCCTTTGGTCGAAACTTGATCTATCTCGTCGGGCCCGGCGACGTGAGGCAGGAGGGCATTGTAGAAGATGTTGGCTGCGGCGAACCCCACGGTGGCTACTGCAAACAGGATGGAAGCCAGCAGCCAGTCGCCCGTGCTAATGAGCACCAGCAGGCAGGTGAAGACGATGCCCAGGGTGGCGAAACCGGCCAGGAATCGCTTCTTGGTTCCGCTGTAGTCGGCGATGGCCCCCAGTACTGGAGCCAGGATGGCGGTCAAGAGGAGGGCAATGGAGTTGGTGTAACCCCAGTAGACCGTAGCCAGATTTCCCTCCAGATTAGCGCCCGCCACCGCTTGGTAGAAAGTAGGCAATACCGCGGCCATAATCGTGGTGGCAAAGGCAGAATTGGCCCAGTCGTACATACACCAGGCGTTGATGATCTTTCTGTGCGTTTTGTCTTTCACTTTTCCACTCCTTGGGTGTCTTACCGTCGTCGTCGCCCAGACATTCCCGCTGCGATGGAGATGTAGTAGAGAAGCTGCATCAGTGCCATGGCCAAAGCTGCGACGTAGGTCAGGGCCGCGGCGTTCAGGACGCTCTTGGCTTGCCTTAGCTCGTCCTGCCCTCGCGTAAGCCCTGCGCTCTCCAGCATTTGCATGGCCCGCTTGCTGGCGTTAAGCTCCACGGGCAGGGTGGCCAGGGCGAAGACGACTCCCCCCGAGAAGAAGATGACGCCCAACCAGACCAGGCCCGTCATCTGCAGGAATAGCCCAATTAGGAAGAAGATATAGCCCAGATAGCCGCCGATGTTGACCATTGGCACTAGGCCGGCGCGCAGCCGCAGGGGGAGATAGCCAGCTTTGTCCTGGGCAGCATGGCCGCACTCGTGGGCCACGATACCCAGGGCGGCCACCGATGCGCCGCGCCCCACTCCCTCGGAGAGGCGCAGCTCCTTGCTGCGAGGGTCGTAGTGATCAGAGAGCTGACCACGGATGCCTTTGATCTGGACGTGAGATAGCCCGTTGGCTCGCAGCAGCCGCTGGGCTGCTTCCTGCCCACTGATGCCCAAACGATTAGCCACTTGGCTGTACTTGCGGTAAGTCCCCTGCACCTTGAACTGAGCGAAGAGCATCAGTAGGAGAGCTGGGGCGATAAAGACAAAATACGCGGGATTCCACATGAACATCTTTCACCTCCTAGAGTGCCTCTAATTATACCCATTTCTTCTCTTAGGTCAACAAATGAGTTCCTTCAAGATATTGCTCGAACCGACCGGCGACGCAAGCCTCCACGTAATCCAGGATCTCCTCGCTGGCCAGAGGATAGTCAGGGTAGCAAGAAGTAGGGTGAGCGCCTCGCGGTGCTTCGACGACAACATTGACATAAAGACCAAGTATCTCAGCTTGCCCTTCTAGTTCTTCCACCAGGCGCTCGGTGGTGAGGATGGTCTTTTCGGCGGCGAGGGACAGCTCCCAATCCACCGCCAGGTTGCCGTCCAGGAGGGCGTTGCCCAAGCGGTCGGCGGCGCGGGCGTGAATGACGGCCACGTCGGGATGAAGGGCAGGGAAGGCCACGTAGCTTCGCTCGCTGTAGGGGTCCTCCACCAGCTTGACGTCGGGGCGTACCCGCAAGATGTCTGTCTCTCGCCAGCCCTGGCCGGGCATGAATCCCACCCCGGCCAGAGTCGCCCGCAGTCCGAAGGCGATGCTGGCCTCGGTTTCCTCGATGACTTCGACTTTGCCTGCCGTGGCCAGTTTGGTGAACATGGGCGCCAGGCCGAAAACCTCTAAGCCGAAGTAGCAGGTGCGCACTCGCTTGACCAGGCCAGCCCCCACCAGCAAGTCGCTCTCGTAGCCGGCGGTGAGGGAGAGCAGGGTGAGATCGCCCGTGCCCTGGCGAATCAGCTCCCGTACGAAGGCCATTGGCCGCCGATAGAGGGTCATCCCGCCCAGGGCCAGGGTATCGCCGGGCTGGACTAGACTGGCGGCTTCGTCCATGCTCACCACTTTATCTGTCATTTGGCAGCCTCTCACCAGAAACCAGGTTCTTTCCAAAGTGGTCGCTAGTCAAACGCTGCATGATCTCTCCAATCTCTACCGCTTCACCGATTACGAAGTCCACTCCCCTGGACGGGTTTTGTCGAAGCGCTGCTTTCCCGTCATCCACCAGCACGGTGATCATCCCCAGTTCTTTGGCCGGCGCGAGATTCCGAACATTGTCATCAACGAGAAGGCTCTCGTCCCCCTCGACGCCTGATATCGCCAGGGCGCGATGATAGGCCAATGGATCGGGCTTGCCTATGTAGCCTGTGGCGCGCACGTCTATGATGTGGCCGAAGTGGCGCTCGATGCCCAAGATGGCGAGCACGCGACGGGCATGCTCTGCCGTGGCGTTGGTGAAGATGGTCTTTTCTGTCTCGATCTCGTTGAGCACTCTATCGAGCTTATCGTTGGGACCGATGTAGTCCTCCAATGGGATATCGTGGACATAGACCAGATAGTCTTCGGGATCTACGCCATGATGGATTTGCAGGCCCCGCATGGTGGTGCCATACGTGAGGTAGTAATGCTTTCGCAAGGACGCCACCTCGATTGGCGGCATCCCCAACCGCTCTTCCATGTACCGGCTCATCAATTTCCCCATCCCGGCCATAAGTCCCAAATGGCTGGGGTAGAGGGTCTCGTCCAGGTCGAAGAAGATGTGGTTCACCATATTCGACATAATCTCGGTTTCATCCTTCTATCTCCGTCACGCTCTTGGCGCGGGAGGAGACGTAGATACCGGCCAGGATCAGCACTCCACCGCTTATCTTCGCCAGGGTTGGGATCTCGTTCAAAGCAAGGTAAGCCAGGATGGTAGAGCCGATGGGCTCGCCCAGAGTAGCTACTCCCACGAAGGTGGTAGGGAGGTACTTCAAGGCCCAGTTGTAGGACGAGTGTCCGATGATCTGGGGAACGACCGCCAGCAGAACGAACAGCAGATAGGTCTGCCGGGGATAGCCTGAGAAGGTGTGCCCCGTGGCCAGGCATAGGACGATCAGAAAGGCGGCCGCCGTGGCGTAGACCAGACAGATGTAGGCTAGGAGCGACAGATGCCGGCGCAACTTCCGTCCCACTAGCAAATAGACGGAGATCGCTACCGCCCCTGCGAGGGCCAGGAGATCGCCGAAAAGCTCCCTCGCGGCCAGGCCGAAGTCGCCGTAGCCGATGATCATACCTCCCAGCACTGACACTGCTATCCCCGCGAACATCTGTCGCGACACCCGTTCTTGCAGCAGGAAGTGGGAGGCCAGCCCCACGAATAGGGGGCTGGTGCTGACAAAGACCACCGAGCTGGCCACCGAGGTGTACTCCAGGGAGCTTATCCAGGTGGCGAAGTGCAGGCCCAGGAACAGCCCGGAGAGGAGGGCCAGTCCCAGATCTCCCCTGGTGAGGGATTGCAGCTCATCTCTGGCCTTGACGAAGGCGACTGGGGCCAGGATCAGAGAGGCGATGGTCAGGCGTGAGGCGGCGATGACCAGCGATGGCGCCTCGGCCAGGCGGATGAAGATAGAGGCGAAGGAGACGGCCACGATTCCCGTAGCAATCACCAGGTAGGGCTTGATGGTTGGTTTGCTCATGGCGTGCTCCGTTGGGCGAAGGTCTCGTGTTGGGCGAAGGCACTTGTCCTGGACACTGTCCTGTACGGTCAGTACAGGGCGGACA
>CAZGKH010000073.1:0-12757 GCA_964525665.1 uncultured Anaerolineae bacterium
ATTGGCGGAAGGAGCGGCGGACGGGGCGGCAAGCGGGTGCAACGAGAAGTCCTACCTTACGAGGAGCGGATGCGAAGGGAGAGTTCTAACATTGAGCGCATTATTGCTTTCGAAGCTAAAAAAGGACGCCAGGCCCAAGACGTGTCTAAAGAGTACCGAGGCTACGACATCTTGTCTTTCGGGCAGCGAGAAGAACGTCACATTGAACTGAAATCCAGTTCGTATGTGGGGCTGACAGATCCTGAATTTGAAACTGCTGCAGAAGAGGGCGATATCTACTGGCTATATGTGGTTGATGAGGATACACTCTACATGATCCAGAACCCTGCTGACGAATGCGAAGTTGAGGAAGTTGAGGTCATTAGCACTCGGTGGAAGATTGGTGGGTGGCGTGAGGTAGGCGAACAGGTATCGCTATAGACAGCGGCTGGGCCACACAAAGGGTAAAGCAACAGGATGACGATTCGTTGGAATAATATGCCATTTGTGGTATGATGCTACTAAGAAACAAACCTTGATGGGCGAAGGTCTCCGACCGAGCCCCGCCGCCCTCGGTCAGAGACCTCGGCGATCGAAGGTCAGAGACCGTGGATGACCACCCCACCCTACGGCTGCGGCGGTGGGCCAGCGTCTTCTGGGATGGGCGGGCCGTCGGGTAGACCGCGCAGGTAGTCGCAGGAGACGGATTTCAGGTCCTCCCACACGTATCCTTCGACCTCAAAGGTAGGGATGTCCTTGATCCAGCGTTTCTGGCCGTTCTCCAGAGCGTAGATGTGGGGACTGCCTGTGCACTTAAGAAGGATGTGGATAGGGTGGCCCTTCTCAAATTGCTCCAGGAAGCCGTCTTCAACAACGTGGACTTGGTCCCAACGGTAACCGAAGAACTCGAAGGCCTCCAGGCTGCTGATCCACCGTAGCTTGTCATCCTCCAGAACGTATATGTCCGCGCCGCTGTCCTTGAGCACCAGGCCGTCGCGGATGACCAGGGAGGCGGTGTCGGGCATGATGCGGGCCAGGCTGGCGCCGTAGCGGTTAATGGGAACATTGATCACCACCAGCAGCGCCACCAGGCCCAGCATCAGACGGCCCAAGGTGCGGCCCAAGTTGATGCTGGGCAGAGGCGACGAGGGTGTCCAATCTTCCTCGCCGGGCTGAGTTTCCGGGATCGGCCTGGCAGGGGGAATGGGTTCCGGGGCAAGCGGTTTCTCGACAGTCGGCTCTGGGGCCCGGAAAGGCGGGGCATCTGGTTCCGGCTGGGCCTGACGAGCCGCTTGCCGCTCCAACAAAGCCTCCAACAGCAGGTCCAAAACTCGTTCGGTAGCAGAAGCTTCCGGGTTCACTGATTCGCTGATTCGCTGATTCGCTGATTTTCCCATCCCTGCCTCCTATTTCACCACAAAGAAGCCCAGTATCTCGCCAATGCTGACCAGAACGTTGGCGTAGAAGTTGCCGCCGAGCTGTCGGAACAACTCGAACTTCATGCTGGGGGCGCCGATGAAGGGCCGCAGCGTCCAGGCCATCTGGCTGCCCACAAAAGCGTAGATCAGCACCCACAGACGGAGCACCATGCGGCGGGCTCTGGCCCCCTCCTGGCCCGAGGCCGCCAGCACCCGCATCCCCTGGCTCAGGAAGACCACGCCCATGCTGCCAGAGATGGCGAAAACGGCCACGTTCAGCAGCTTGAAGAACTGATAGTGGCTGGTGGTCAGCAAAAAGAAGAGAGTTATGGGAGCGAAGCTGAGCAGCAACACGGCTGTGACCGTGATGGCCGTCAGGATGAGGGCGATGTTCTGAGTCAGACTCTGCTTGGAACCGAAGAGGACGTTGAAGAAGTACAGGGTGGGAGAGCAGACGATGAGGGTGGCCAGGAAGAGGATGGGCAGCTTGGCGGCAGAGCTAAGGGCCTGCCACAGGCTATGGGTGGAGCCCATCACTGCTCCATAGAGGGCCAGGAAGGCGATGCTGGAGATCAACATGGCCCGCATCTTTTCGGGCAGACCGACGCCTTCGCGAATCTCGTTGAAGAAGTGATACCGGTTGCGAAGGATGGTTTCGATAATGGCCAGATCTTTCATGAGAAGATACCTCCAGAAGTGTTACTTGCGATGGGCGAGCCCCCTCCGATGGGCGAAGGTCTCCGACCGAGCCCATCTCGCCTCGGTCGGAGACCTTCGGCGAACAGAAGAGAACGAAAGAGCGAGGCGAACGATACCTCCCGCTACCAGCGCAGAGCAGGCCAGGTGTAGAACACGACCGTGATAGCCCAGAAGAAAACCCAGGTTATCAGGGCGTAGCGCCAACGGTCAAACTTGAGCAGGGGCACTAACAGGGCCGTGGCCGCTATCACCCAGAAGGTCGGGCGGGTGAGCAACTGCGGCCAGCCCAAGGCAGTGCCGTCGGGGGCGAAAACCAGCCAGCGCAGCACCAGGGCGCACACCACCGGCAGCCCGGCGGCGATGACGGCGTCGGCGGTGCCCCAGCCAGCGTGAACCTGTTGTAGTTCAACGCCCGCTTCTTCCACACCGAAGCGAGCCGCCGCCTCCGCCAGCGCAGTCTGTTCGTCTAGCCCCTGAGCCTGGGCCGCTGCCACCGCTTCCTCCAGATGGGAGCGGATTTCCTCCAGCACCTCGTGTTCGGTCTCGCTATCCAAGTCCATCTTGGCCCGAATAACAGCCAGTACTTGGTCTATCTCCGCAGCGGTCATGCTCCCCTCACCATCATAACATCGCTGAGCTTCTGGTCAATCGCTTCCGCACCCGGCCCAGCCCCAGCCCACTGAGATTCAGCCCAGTGGTATAACACAACCGCTAACGCCATTCCCATGAACAGTTGGGCAGCGGTCAGACCATAGCTAATCAATAGATACACCAGATTATCCTTGCCTCGAGTGCCTCCACTTATGCCGTAGACAAATGGGTCTCCAGGGAATACGGCACGAAAGTTCACAATACGTTCAAGAATGGCGGGATCCGTACGCACAATGGCGTTAATAGCGACAACACTGGTAAGCGCGATGAACGCCGGAAGTAATAGACCCCAAACCCGCCCACGCTTGGAACGGGAACGCAACACCCAAACGGGAGAAACAACAAGCAACGACCCAGCGAGAATGACATTCATGACAATTCCCCAGGGACTCTTCCCCAGGCCATAAGAGGGGTCTATTGTCCCGTCCACCAGAACAAACCCGGCAGCGAGGACAAAAAGTCCTGCCAGCACGCCGCTACGTCTGGCGAGCAACAAGCCAACCGCCACAGAGAGCAATACTGCGCCTGCCGGTGCATGTGAGATTAGGAGAGTGCTCCAGGAGAAACCCTGGTTAGCAGTTTCAACGACTGTTTCAACCGCGCCGACTGCAATCATTAAGCTGAGGAGAATCCATACCAAGGCAGGGATGTGAATGCCACGCCGTCGGTAAACGACGAGAGCGACAACTGCACCCAGCAGCCATAGAGGGCCTACCAGTAGAACAAGTACAGGTACACTGCTGATGGAGCCAAAAAGCACCCCCAACGCGGCAAAGCCCCAAACAGGCAGTTGGCGCTCGCGGACAAATCCTGCAACACTTAACAGGACATACACACCCAAACCTATGGTGGCTACCCAGCCATTCCCACTAGCAATCCAACTGGCGCCAATGGCGAACAATCCAGGTAAGACAGCCAGTCCGACCTTTCCCCAGGACATGCGCCTGTGCACGTCCCTCAAGGCTGCTCCTACTTCTCCGGCCTCGCCAAAACGTTCGATTGCCTCGCTCATGCTTGCCTCCCCTGAAATGCCCTGCAACTCCAAGTTGGAGGCACGGTCCTCCAGGTGGCCGCGCAACTCCTCCATTACGTCCCGCCGAACAAACGGTGACAAGTCGCCCAGACAGGCTTGCAACTCAGCCAGGTATAGATTCAAGCTCGACATGACCATGCCCCCTGACCACTTGCATCAGCTTCTCGGTGAACGTCGTCCACTCTGCCACTGAGTTGACCAACGCTTTGTGGCCTTCGTCGGTGATGGAATAGTACTTGCGCCGCCGCGAGCCAGCCACAGATCGCCACTCGCTCTTGAGCAGGCCATCCTGCTCCATGCGGTGCAGGGCAGGGTAGAGCAAGCCCTCTTTCATCTCGAAGTAGCCCTCACTGCGCCGCTGTAGCTCCTGCGTGATCTGGTAGCCATACATGGGCTCATCGCTCAACAAGGACAGGATCAGAGTGCTGGTGCTTCCTTTTCGAATCTGATCATAAAGAGCCATAGCTCATCTCCTCTCGTTTATACCTAACGTTCTTATGCATAAGTATATCATAGTTCAGCCCCTTTGTCAAGGGCTGGAAGCTTAAAATTTTCCGCAGCAAGCAAAAAGGGTGCCCTCGTTGTGATGGCACCCTTTTTGTGTAGACAGTTCTCTTGAGGTGAGTGACGAGTCAACGAGTAACGGGTAACGAGTCTCCACTTCCCTCGTTACTTCTTTTTCGTTCCTCCTTCCTCATTGCCTCATTGCCTCGTTGCCTCTCGCCTTGTGATGTCTGCAAGCGCGTCAGGAAGTCGGCGTGCTCCGGTGAAGTCAGCCCTTCCTGTAACACCTCCAGCATCCCTGCCAGATCGCCCGACCAGAGGGCGGCCGGTTGCAGCCACAGCCCTGGGAACACCTCGCTACGCAGCACGTCGTCGGTGTCGGGTGTCAGTGTCTCGTAGACCCCCTCGCGCAAGACGAACCAGTCTACCTGTTGCTCGTACATCTGCACGGCCAGATATTCCTGCACCCCGTTGCGCGCGTAGACGCGGCGCTTGACGTGCAAATCATAAGCCGCGCTGCTGGCGGCGATTTCTACGATCAATTCCGGTGGGCCTTGCAGGTAATCATCCTCTGTAACGTGCGAGCGGCCTCCCTGCCCGGGTTCCAGGCGCAATAACGCATCAGGTTGCACCTCGTTTTCAAAGTCGAGCCGGATGGTTGCATTGTCGCCGCCCGTCGATATGCCGGGAGTGCCAGCACAATACACGCCTAGCCAGGTAATGATGTTAAAATGAGGTCTTCCATGTTGCTCGAAGCGAACCGGTGTTGGCATGTAAACTACTCCTTCAATAAGCTCGGCCTTTTTGATCTCCGGGTGAGCCTGATACCGCCGCTCAAACTCTGTGCGGGACAGGCGGTCACCGGCATTGAGTGGGGGATGCACCAAAGATGGCACGGGCCGGGGGTAAGCCCGCCGCCTGGGCCTGCCAATGGTTTGAACGCTCTGAACACTCATTTCAAGACCCTCCATTTTGGACGTTGAACTCAGTGTACCACAAAAAAGAGCAAACGTCAAACACCAATCAGTCAGCGCACTACCAGATATGGATCCCCAGACTGTGTCGAAATCTAACGACTAGAAAGACGATAAGCGAGACGGCGAAAAGGGTCAAGCAGACCTTATCCGCCAAGCTGAGTTCCAATTCCCTCAGATAGGTTCTCTTGGCCCCAGACTGAAATCCCCGTGCGGAGAGGGCCATGGAGAGGTTATCGGCCAGACGTAGAGCCCCGACGATGACGGCAACCAAAATGGGCAGATATGACTTGACACGCTGGATGAACCTCCCTTCGCCAACTACCCACCCTCGTGCTTGCTGAGCCTCGCTCACGGCGGTGTATATCCCGTACAGGGTCGGCAGGTAACGCAGAGCGATGGCCAGGGTCAATCCCCATTCGTAGGGCAAACCCAACTTCACCAGGCCCCGCACCAAACTAGCCTGATCTGTGGAGAAGAGCAAAACTAAGAAGGCGAATGCCAGGGCATCTATCCGCAGGGCGGTGCCCAGACCCTGTAACAAGCCCTGGGTGGTGATTCTAACCCGCCACACTTGCCAAAGAACCTCGCTCCCCTGAGGGTAGAAAATGGGCCATAGGACGAGAATGAGAAAAGTGATGGGCCACATCCTCTGCCAGGCCCAGCGGAGGCGGCTGGCTGGGATTTTGCCGGACCAAAGTATCCCATGGATTCCCAGGAGAAAAACGGCTGAGACGAAGGGCTGGCTAAAGGCCAGCAGCACGATGCTGCTCAATATTGCAAAAGCCAGCTTGGTCCGTGGGTCTAGCCGGTGCAGCCAGGAGGGACGGTCCACGTACAAGTCGAAGGCGAAACTCATCCCTCATCCCCCCTGGGAAAGCTGCTGTATTCCTGATAGAACCCTTCTACTGTCAGGCTGTCACCTCTCAGGCCGTAAGGCCGCATCCGTCGAGACAGGGCAGTGATGGGGGGCGGAACAAGGAAGGCTTGTCGTAAGATAGCCTCTTGCTGGAATACTTGCCTGGTGGGGCCGTGCGCCAGAGTCCGGCCCTCGTCCAGAATCAGGACTTGACGGGCGAACTCAGCCACTAGCTTCATGTCGTGCGTGATCAGGATGATGGTGTGGCCCTGGCTGTTGAGGTTAGTCACCTCTTGCATCAAGGTGCGCGTACTGCGCCAATCCAGGCCCGCTGTCGGCTCATCCAACACCATGATTTGGGGACGCATAGCCCAAACTGCCGCCAGTGTTACCTTGCGCCTCAGACCATATCCGAGGACGGCCGGAGGAATATCGGCTTGATCTCCGAGTTCGAAGAGAGCCAGGGCTTCAGTCGTACGGGCGGTCACCTCCCCCTCCGAGAAGCCCAAGTTGCGCGGGCCAAAAGCCACCTCCTCCCGGACCGTGGGAGAAAAGATCTGATGGTCGGGGTTCTGAAAAAGATAGCCGACTTTCTGTGCCAACTGTCCCACGCTCTGATCGGCTGTGTCTTGCCCCAGGACTAGAACTCGGCCACGGGTAGGACGCAGCAGGCCGTTGAAGTGTTTGACCAAGGTGGTCTTGCCGGATCCGTTCTGGCCGACGACGGCCAGGAAGTCACCGTCTTCGATGCTTAGATTAACTCCCGCCAGGGCCGAGGGACCATCATCATAGCTATACCATAGATCCTCTACCTTGACGGCTGGCGAATGCTCGGAGGAGGTTGGATATTGGATATTGGGTATTGGGTATTGGGTTTCGGGGTGCAGTTCGTCCGCCAGGGTGGAGAAAGCTTCGTTCTCGGTGGTGAAGTGGAAGGATGTGCCTTGCCGTCGGTTGAAGAGGTGGGCCAACTCACTAATTTGGGGGACGGCCAGGCCCCAGTCGTGTAACGTCTCTACCTGGGAGAAGATCTGGGGGGGCGATCCTTCAAGCACCAGTTTCCCCTGCTCCATGATCACTACGCGGTCTGCCCAGGCCGTCACGGCCTCTGCATCCTGCTCCACCATGACAACAGTGGTCTCTCTGTCCCTTTTTAACTGCTCAACCACAGAGAGCACCTCACGTCGGCCCAGGGGGTCCAGGCCCGTTACCGGCTCATCCAACACCAGCACCTGGGGGCGCATAGCCAGCACGGTGGCAATGGCCAGGCGTTTCTTCTGGCCACCCGACAACTGTAGTGGGTGACGTCTGCGCAGCTTCGGCAACCTAACTACCTCCAAAGCCCAAGCGATGCGCTCTTTCATCTCCGCTGGCGACAGCCCCAGGCTCTCCAGGCCGAAGGCTATCTCGTCCTCGACGGTCATGTTGAAGAGTTGGCTCTCTGGGTCCTGGAACACCAGCCCCACCTGGGAGCTCATCTCTCCAGGGCTATGGTCTCTGGTATCCATACCAGCCACCACTATCTGCCCATCTAGGGAGCCTCCCATGAGTTGGGGCAAGATACCGTTCAGAGTCAAGCATAGGGTGGTCTTGCCCGCTCCGGTGGAGCCCATGAGAGACAGGAACTCACCCCTACGTACCCGCAAATTAATCCCCTTGAGCACCGGAATTGGTTCTCCACCCGGCGTCAAGGGGGGATAGGCATAGTGGAGGTTCTCCACGATTACTATGTCATCCATTGGATTCTGGATTATCGTTCTTTCCAGGAGCCCATCTGAGTGATGGGGGGATAGGCTCTACGTACTGCCAGCACCAGGGGAATCCCAACAATGCCGCCAACCACGTTCTGCAGCAGATTGAAGGGCCACTCGGTGAGCGCCTGGGGTAGACCTCCCCACATAGCCGGAACGGCGGCCTCCCCTAGGAAGTAAAGCCCCACCATCACCACCGTTCCCGTCAGCCAGCCGAGGAGCATCCGCAGACGGACATCTACTTTGCCCCCGAAGCCTCGCCAGCCCAGATAGCCGGCCACCAAGCCCTCCAGGCCATGGGCGAAGAAGGTCAGAATAGCGAACTGGCTGTAACCCAGGCTTATGTCCGCCAGAGCAGCCCCTACCCCTCCCGCCACAAACCCGATCCAGGGCCCAAAAGCGAAGGCGGCGAAATAGATGGCCACATCGGAGAAGTTGAAGAACCCAGTACCGATGGGTACAACGATGGATCGTGTAAATACGGCCACCACGGCGATCATGATGCTGGTGATGGCTATCGTTCTAACGTTAATCCCTCTGTCAGTCATGTTAACCTCCTCAAATACAGTCTCTGGCCTGATAGTCCTTGGTCAGGTGATTTGGAAGTTGGATGTTGGATCGTTAGGATTTCCAACCTCCAATCTCTAATCTCCAATCTCCAATCGTTACTCGAAACGCGTTCCCTGTGCTTGGACAGCGTAAGTGACTACCGTACCCCCGAAAGGCAACAGGTTCACCTGGAATGGGGATGATTCTCCTGCCGCTGGCGCGTCATCCAGATCGGCCTGGCGGAAGCCCGTCACCCGACCTTGGGCATCATAGGCCGTGACCAAGGCTGTAACCGTTTCGGCATTGGCCTGGCCAGTGTTTTGGACCAAGCCTTCCACAGTGAAGTAATGCTCCGCGGATTCGCCTTGCTGTTCGGTGATGGTCAGGTCCAGATAGCGATTTCCCAGATAAGTCACAGCCTCTCCACTCAGAGGGAGGGCTTGATACTTGGCAAAACTCACTGGCGGATTGGCGAAGAGGACAGCGAAGGGAGCTTTGCCACCTTGAGGGACGATCCCTAAAGCGACGAAGGCCGATTCCGTGGCCAGCACCTTATCTTCTTCGTCTTGGAGCGAGACCTTTACCTGGACTCGTTCAAGGGCTCGTCCCGAGGTGTTTTCCACTTCCCCCAGACACCAGAGGCTACCGGAGGGCGTCTCGTAGAAACCCACGCCTTTGACCTCAAAAGGCAGCGGAGTGGGTGTGGAGGTCGGGGGTCCCTCTGGATTGTGATTTCCGAGGGGGATGACGAGCTCTTGGTTTATTTGCAGAAGCTGGGGGTCCAGGATAGCATTGGCTTCCTGGAGAGCCTCGGCACTGATCCCATACTGCTTGGCAATACCAATCAGAGTATCGCCTGCTTTCACTTTGTGGATGACTGGGGTAGGAGTGGGAGTAGGAGGGGAGGTCGGGCCGGGAGTGACCGGCGCCGGCGTCGAGGTGGGCCTGGGAGTCACCGTAGGCAGATTAACAGGGGCCGTGACCATTGGCGTGGGAGTGGGCACCGTTATAATTTGGCCACAGCCATATAGTATCAGTGCAATGATGGATAAGGCAACGAAAAGAATTCTCATTTCCGCTACTCCAAGGCAAGGGGTTTGGGATGAACCCAATTATACCAGATAGAAGGCAAATCGGCAAAACTGTCGGTTCAACACGTAGAGAGAAGCCAGGTTTTTCGCTCGGCAAAAACCTGGCTTCTGATTGCCATGTTGCCATGTCCGGTAATGAAATATCCCAAGACCGCCGGAGTGGGCGGCTGAACACCTGGCGTTTGTCCAACTCAGCGCAACAAAGCTAAATCTGGGCCAGCGCCTGGCCCAGGTCGGCGATGACGTCATCGGCGTCCTCAATGCCCAGCGCATAGCGCACCAGATTGTCTTTGATGCCCGCTTCGTAGCGCTCCTCACGGTCCAAGGAGAACAGTATGGCTGGTTGCTCGACGATGCTTTCCACGCCGCCCAGCGTAGGGCCGATGTAGGGCAAGCGCAGGAGATCAACGAAACGGGACGTTTTATCGCTATCGCCCTCGATCTCAAAGCTGACCACGCCCCCGAATCCCGTCATCTGCCGCCGGGCGATCTCGTAATCGGGGTGGCTGGGCAGGCCGGGATAGTGGACGCAGCGGACGGCAGGGTGATCCGCCAGAAATTGGGCCACGCGCAGCCCGTTCTCGTTCTGGCGACGGACGCGCAATTCCAGCGTCTTCAGGCCACGCAGCAACAGGTATGCGTCGTGAGGGTTGCTTATGCCACCCAACACCCCCCGCGCTGATTGTATTGGGGCCAGGGTCTCGCCAGAGCCAATGAGCGCACCGGCCAGCAGGTCGTTGTGGCCTCCCAGGTACTTGGTCGCGCTGTGGATCACCAGATCAACGCCGTACTCCAGAGGCCGCAGGTTGATGGGCGTGGCAAAGGTGCTGTCGAGCATGGTGGTGATGTCGTGCTGCCTGGCGATCTCGACCATTTGCGCCAGGTCTATGACGCGCAAATAGGGATTGGTTGGCGTCTCAGCAAAGATCAGCCGGGTGGTGGGGCGAATGGCTGCGGCCAGTGCATTGGGCTCGTCTACCAGCACCAGGGTGGTCTCAATCCCCCATCGGCTCAAGAAGGTGAGGGCGAATTCTCGCGTGCGATGGTAGCAATCGCTGACCAGCGCCAGATGGTCGCCGCTGGACAGCAAGGTACACAATGCCGTGGTGATGGCACACATCCCGCTGGCGAAAAGCAAGCTCCGTTCCCCTCCTTCCAGCGCGGCCATTTTGCGCTCCACGACCTTCTGCGTCGGGTTGCCGTAGCGGCCATACTCGTCCCGTACATCCGGGTCGTTGGCCGCCAGACGTTGCATATAGTCCAAAGCCTCGGCCGTATTCTCAAAGGTATAGGTCGAAGCCTGGATGATGGGGGTGGTAATGGCACCGTAGGGCTTGCGCTTTTCCTCACCGGCGTGTACGGCTTGCGTTGAGAAATGATTCGTCATGAACAGTCTCCTCTCCGGTCGCTTTACGACCAATATGATTAGGGTTTGCTTATCAGAGAGGAGAGAGGGGAAATAAAAAAAGCCTCTTCAGCGGGATGTACCGGTTGAAGAGGCATTCGCGTCGTTGCAACGCTCTCATCTTCCAGAACCCCCTAAGGGTCTGCCGGATTTGGCACCATGTCTGGAAGTTAGAAGTTAGAGATTGGAGGTTGGAAGCTTTCTAACCTCCAATCTCTAATCTCCAATATCCAACCCCCAAACGGGTTGCCGAGGCTTCGCAGGGCCGGTCCCTCCACCTCTCTGGATAAGAAAAGTCTCGTCTAAGTGTATTCAATTGTTAAGGGGGATAATACCACAACTGGAGCAGAATGTCAAACTAAGGCCGGTGCTCCTCCTGGGTCAGAATGGTTGAGGAGCACCGGCTATGGTGGAACTGGACTACAGGAATGAGTTTTGGGTTTCGAGTGGACTGAACTCGAAACTCCGAACTCGAAACTCGAAACTACCTAGACTTTGGGCAGCTCCTTCAGCGCCTCCTGGACCTTCTCGTCCGGGTACTCGTAGTCCGGAAGTCTGCCCGCGAAGTACTCGTCATAGGCCGCCAGGTCGAAGTGGCCGTGTCCGCTGAAGTTGAAGGCGATCACCTTCGATTCCCCGGACTCTCTGCACTTGAGGGCCTCATCCATAGCTACCTTGATGGCGTGAGCTGGCTCGGGCCCAGCGACGAAGCCCTCAGCGCGAGCGAAGCCCACTGCTGCCTCGAAGACGGAGTTCTGATAGTGAGCCTCGGCTTCGATAATCCCCCTGTCGTAAAGGGCACAGATGATGGGGGCCATGCCGTGGTAGCGCAACCCACCGGCGTGGATGGGGGCGGGAATGAAGGTGTGGCCCAGGGTGTACATTTTGGCCACAGGGGCCACCTTGGCCGTGTCGCCCCAGTCGAAGGCGTAGGGGCCCTTGGTGAGGCTGGGGCAAGCCATAGGCTCGGCGCAGACGACCCGCAGGTCGGGCCTGCTGCCATCCAGCTTATCCTTCAGGAATGGCAGGAAGAAACCGGCGAAGTTGCTGCCCCCACCGATGCAACCAACGAGGACGTCTGGATAGTCTCCCGCCATCTCCAGTTGTTTCTTGGCCTCTTGCCCGATCACCGTCTGATGCAATAGCACAGAATTGATCACACTACCTATGGAGTAGTGGGTGTCATCGCGAGGGCCAGCGTCAGCCACGGCCTCGCTGATGGCGATGCCCAGGGAACCCGGATTGTCGGGATCATTCGCCAGGATGTGCTGTCCCACTGGGGTATCTGGGCTGGGGCTAGGCACCACCTCCGCTCCCCAGATCTCCATCAGCATCCGGCGGTAGGGCTTCTGGTTGTAGCTGACCTTGACCATGTAGACCTTTAGCTCCAGATCGAAAAGCTGGCAGGCAAAAGCCAGGGCACTGCCCCACTGACCAGCTCCCGTCTCCGTGGCGAGACGCTTGATGCCCTCTTCCTTGCTGTAGAAAGCCTGCGCCACGGCAGTGTTGGGCTTATGGCTTCCTGGGGGGCTCACCCCCTCGTACTTGTAGTAGATCTTGGCCGGAGTGTCCAGCGCCTTCTCCCAGCGCCGGGCCCGATACATGGGCGTCGGACGCCACAGTTTGTAGACCTCCCGCACCGGTTCGGGGATGTCAATCCATCGCTCCTTGCTGAACTCGTTATCGTTCATAGCGCGGGGGAAGAGGGGAGGTGGCAGGATGGTGGGCTCCAACGTGGCGGGATGCAGAAGCGGCGGCAGATCGAATCCCAGATCCGCCTGAATGTTGTACCACTGCGTAGGTATTTCCTTCTCGCTGAGAAGAATCTTGGTCTCTTTCATTTT
>CAZGKH010000074.1:0-12654 GCA_964525665.1 uncultured Anaerolineae bacterium
TTTTATTGCAATACTACAACTTGAAAGTTGTAGTTTGTGCCAGTTCGTATCGCCAGACAGGCTGCTTACTGCCCAAACTACATCATTCATGATGTAGTGTAGCTTTACCAGACCACCGTCCCATTACCCGGTTATTTTCTCAAAGCGATGCACCATAAAATGTTAGTGCCATTTGGCTCCCATGCCCGCGATTCTACCTTTTACATACGGCCCTTCGACTATGCCCTTCGACAAGCTCAGGACACTGCTCAGGACAGGCGGCGTGGGAGTCGCCTCCGCTTTGTTGGTTGTTGGCTCTGGCTTGCTCGTGAATCTGCCCAACCCACCGCCAGATGCCTCCTCAGAACTGAGCTATCAGCCAGGAGATAAGCCGCCGCAAAACGACTAAGATGCCCATCAGCAGGAACAAGCCCAGAGTTCCCCCCGCGCCGTAGAGCAGGGCTTTGCCTAACCCTTGGGCGGTGATGTTGAGTCCGGTTTCTGTTTCCGGCTCCGGCGTGACCGCGACCGGCCCAGGGGTTGAGGTGGGTCTGGGGGTGGCTGTCGGCGGCTGCTCGATGAACACCGTGGGCGTGGGGGGTAGAGGGGTGCGGGTGGGCTCAAGGGTGGGCGTTGCTGTGGGCGTCTCCGTCGGCTGGGCATTGATCACCGATATCTGGCGCACATAATACTCGTCGTAATTGCCGTCCGTGCGGACAACCCTGAGCCGCAGGCTATAGATCCCATCAGGCACCAAGGTGGTGTCCCAAGTTTCCAATCGGCCATCGGTGACTTGCACCTCATAAAGCCCCAGAAGTTGCCATTGGTCATTGGGGTTTGGCTCCGGCGCAGAATACACTTCGTACTTCCAGAAATTGGGGTGAGTGGCTGTGCCTTTGATTACCAGCAGGCCACGCACCACATCACGATCCTGAGGCGAAGTGATGACCGACCTTTGCTGCGGTGGAGCAGCCTCAAGCCTCACGATGGAGAGCCCCATAAAAAGAGCGGCGAGTAAACATAGAACCGAAACTTTATTCTTCATTTAGATTCCTCCCTGGCATTGTTGCACCGTAAGTTTAGCACAAAAAGGCGTTGAGGACAAGGTGGGGTGGTGGTCAGTGATAACTGCTTATTGACCATATTCAGAAATCCTGCTATACTTAAACCGATTCGTCATTGACTTGTTACTCGTTGCCTCGTTACTCAAAACTCCGCAACCATTGCCTCTCTTTGGTGTTGTAATAACAAAGCACTGAAGGGTCGCTGGAA
This sequence comes from uncultured Anaerolineae bacterium, assembly GCA_964525665.1. Classification (GTDB taxonomy): domain Bacteria; phylum Chloroflexota; class Anaerolineae; order VGOG01; family VGOG01; genus CAYMKL01. The sequence goes on from CAZGKH010000074.1 coordinate 1,252, forward strand.
AGGGCTCTCCTGTGACGGAAATGGAAAGCGAAGAAACCTTGGTGGAGAGGGCCAAAGATGATCCTGTGGCCTTCGGTGTCTTATACAAAAAGTACGTTAAGAGAATCTACAATTACATCTACTGTCGCACTGGCAACCGCCACGATGCCGAAGACCTAACCTCCCGGACCTTTCATCGGGCTCTCGCCAACATAGATCGTTACGAGAGCAAAGGCTTGCCCTTCTCGGCCTGGCTCTATCGAATTGCCCACAACCTGGTGGCCAACTGGCTCCGTGACCGCAGCCGGCACAAGGTTATCCCCTTGGATGAGTTGGCCCCAACTAGACGGCAAGGCGGAAGCGATCCGGTGTATCGGGCTGAAATCAACGAGGAGCGAGCGGCCCTCCTGGAAGCCATCAGGCGGCTCCATTCAGATCGCCAACAACTGCTCGTCCTCAAGCTCATGGAGGGGATGTCGAACGCTGAGATCGGCCAGGTACTAGGCCGCAGCGTGGGAGCTATCAAGTCCCTGTACTTCCGCACCCTGATCGACTTGAGAGAAGACCTGGAGAAGCGGGGATTCTGAGACGGGGGGGAGCCGGTGAGAGGGAGCGAAATCATCACCGACAGCACAGCCGATGTTCCAAAGGAGTTGACGTTAGACACAACTCTGCTCATAGATAGCACCACCGTAGTACCGAAGAAGTTCATCGAAGAATATAGTGTTACGGTAATTCCTGTGCCCATCCACGCTGGAGGGAAGGAGTATAGAGACGGAGTTGATATAACTTCTGAGGAACTCTATGCTTTGCTGGAGACATCTAAAAGCCGCCCGTCTACTGCTGTGCCTGGGCTTGGGGAGTTCTTGTCGTTTTACAATGATCTCCTCGAAACATATCCGAAGATAGTCTATATCGCACCCAGTGCCAGGCTCACTGGCGTTTTCAATGCCGCAGTTCAAAGCGCGAAACAAGTAGAGGATGCCAGGATCGTTGCCATAGATCCTCCAGAAGAACTGGGGGATGAGTCGTATACTGTTCACTCCGATGATCCTCTGCTAGAGAATAAGTTGGCCGAGATAGGCAGATTGACTGCCCCGATTATTGTGGTGATGAACTCGGACTTTGTCTCAGGAGCAGCCGGGCTGGTGGCCATCGAAACGATCAAAGCCATCAACGAGAGAAGGTCTATTGATGAAGTCGTTGGGAAAATGATTGAGGCCAAGAGAAAGACGGGCATATATTTGATTCTCAACACACTTGAGTACGTAGTAGATAGAGTCGGAGAACTGCAGGCCTTCCTGGGCACCTTGTTGAGAATAAAACCCATACTAATGCTACGGGATGGTTATCTCGAAGATGTAGCTAGAGTGAGAGGTGAGCGGAAAGCTAAGAGAAAGATGATAGCGCTAGTAAGGGAAAAGGTGGGCGATACAAGAATAGATGTCTACGTATTACATTCTTTGGCAAGAGAAAAGGCGGAGGATTTCTTGGGACAGATAAAAGATGAACTGGACGTAGGAAACTCGTATATTGATGACATCGGATCCTCTGTCAGTAGATACATTGGCAGAGGGGGGTTGGGTATAGTTTATATCGGCGTGGAGTAACTACCCAGCCGCCCCCCTAACCCCCCAACAATACTGGGGGGCTGGAACCATTCTACCCCCCCCCAGTATTGGGGGGCTGGGGGGCAGGCGCTAGGGTGTGCCATCAATTCACGATCCAAAAGAGAAGAGAGGGAAAGATGATCAAAATCGTCACCGACAGTACTGCCGATGTCCCTAAAGAGTTTCTGGAGAAGTACGACATCCGAGTGGTGCCCGTCAATATCCAGTTCGGCGCGGAGACCTATCAGGAAGGCATTGAGATTGACCGCCCGACCTTCCTCCGAAAGCTCGAGGAGGTCATACCCACGTCGTCGCAGCCGTCGCCGGGGCAGCTCGTCGAGGTGTATCAGGAGTTGGCAGAGGATGGCCATTCTATCATCTCCATCCACGTCACTTCCAAGCATAGCGGCACTTATCAGTCGGCGACGTTGGCCAAGTCCATGCTCCCTGAGGCCGACATTGAGGTCTTCGATGGCCTATCCATCTCCATCGGCACGGGCTATCAGGTGATCGCTGCTGCCAGGGCTGCCGAGGAAGGCAAGAGCATGGGGGAAATAGTTCAGCTCTTGGAGGGGATACGGTCGAGGATGCACCTGTATTTCACCCCAGCCACCTTGAAGTACCTTCAGAAGAGTGGGCGGGTGGGCAGACTGGCCGGAGCGATGGGCGCGTTGCTCAATCTCAAGCCCGTCATCAAGACGGAGGACGGGGTGCTTGAGGCCTTCCAAAACGTGCGGACTAGAGGCAAAGCCATAGATCGCCTGGTGGAGTTGACTGAGGAGGCGGTGGGCACGACGGAGCCTGTTAAGCTTGCCATCATCCACGCTGAGGTTCCTGGCGAGGCAGAGAAACTGAGACAACGCCTGGAGAGCACCTTCAACTGCGACGAGATGATCGTGGTGGACCTCGCTTGCTCGCTGACCGTGCACGGCGGACCGGGCATCATCGGCATCATTTCCTATAAGATCTGAGGGCGCGCTGTGTTTGATAGATTGAGAGGGTATCTGGCTTTCGAGGGGGAAGGCTATGGAAGAGAAAGTGTTAGCCGAGATATTGGCAGCTCATGCCGATCAATTGAAGACAGGCCAGAGGAAGGGAAGCGATTATCTCGCCATGTTTCCTGAGTACCAGGAGAAGCTCAAACCCCTGCTGGAAACGGCGGAGAAGGTCAAAGAGGTGTTGGAGCCGGTGGAGCCTGCGCCGGCGTTCTGCCAGAGCTTGCACGACGATCTGCTGGCCGCCGGTCAACGGAGGCTGGCCGAGGAAGTGCCGCAACTGGCGAGAATCCCCGGAAGGCGGATCATCATCCGCGCGGCTGCTCTAGGCTCGGCCGTTTCCGTAGCTGGGGCTATCGCTTACTTCATCCGCTCCCGTGCGGCTGTTGAGACCCAATCAGCCGCCCCTGCATATCGTTAACCTTGCTTTCTGGCCTGCAACATTCGCATGGAGGTAATAGATGAGATATTCCGAAATCACCGGCTGGGGGAAGTATGCCCCTGAGCGGGTCTTGACTAATCAGGATCTGGCGGAGATGGTAGAAACCACCGATGAGTGGATCCTGGCCCGTACGGGCATCAAGGAGCGACATATAGCGGGGCCAGATGAGGCGGTCTCGACGATGTCTCTCGCCGCTGGCCGGGACGCCCTAGACGTGGCCGGGCTAGATCCACAAGACCTGGACCTCATTATCACAGCCACTTCCTCCCCTGACTACCTGACGCCTTCGGTCTCCAGCATGCTTCAGGGTATGCTAGGGGCCTCTCACGCCGCCGCCTTCGATCTTTCCGCCGGTTGCACTGGCTTCGTTTACGCCCTGGCCACCGCTCATCAGTTCGTTGCTGCCGGAACCTACGACAATGTGCTGGTCATTGGCGCCGAGCTCATCAGCCGCTTTGTGGACTGGGAAGATCGCGCAACCTGTGTCCTCTTCGGGGACGGAGCCGGCGCCATGGTCGTACAGGCCAGCGATGCCCCCACAGGGGTTCTCTCTTTTGTCTTGGGTTCTAAGGGCAGCGAGTACGATGCCCTCATCGTGCCCGGCGGCGGCAGCCGGAATCCTCCGAGCCAGGAGGTCTTGGACAAAGGGATGCACCATATCAAAATGAACGGAAGACGCGTCTTCAAATTTGCTACCAAGACCCCGGCCGAAGCGGCCACCCAGGCTATTGAAGGCTGTGGCTTGTCCGTTGACGACATTGCCCTTGTCATTCCCCATCAAGCGAACCTCCGGATCATCCAGTTTTTCGCTAAGTCCCTGGAGGTGCCTTGGGAAAAGGTCTACGTCAACATTGATAGGTACGGTAACACCTCGGCTGCCTCCATCCCCATCGCTCTCTGCGAGGTGCTAGAGGAAGGGCGGGTAAAGGAAGGAGACAACATCCTCCTGCTGGGCTTCGGTGCTGGCCTGACCTGGGCCGCCGCGGTGGTGCAAGTTGGAGTGTCGCAGGCGGTGTCTTGGCCCATCTCTTGGCCGCTAGCGTATCTGAGGGATCGTTCCTTCAGCAGTGTCAGATCCCTAGCCACGGGCGCAGTCGGTGTGCTGTCGGCTATAGTTGGCGCCCTTCTCCTCCCCCTGTATTCCAGCACAGACAAGCGCGACTGAAGGGTGAAGCTGCTCTGTTACCCATGCCCGCCCAGCCAGGGCGGGCATTTTCCCTTTTAGGCCAAATGGGGTATAATACTGACCGAGACCTTTTCCAAGGAAACGAGGGTCTTACTGCCGGACTACAAACCATAGGCGGAGGGAAGATCATGAGAAACTCTTCAATTAGAGTCTTTGGTAGCGGACTTTTGATTCTGGGCGCGGTTCTTGCCTTTGTCGGCTGCGGGGGTACTACACCCATTACACCGGTGGACCCTCAGGCCCACCTTGAGGCGGGGCGCGCCTACCAGCAGGCCGGCGATTTGGACAAGGCGATTGCCGAGTTCGAAGCGGCTGTCCAAGCCGACTCGACCCTGACCGAAGCTCGCTTTCGGTTGGGCAACGCTTACGCAGAGCAAGGCCAGTTGGACAAAGCCGCCGAGGAGTTCAAGGCGGTCGTGGGCCTGGACGCCAATCACGCCGACGCCCATTCTAACCTGGGAGTGGTTTATTACCAAAAGGGACTGCTGGCCGAGGCAGCAGGCGAGTTCCAGGCTGCTTTGGGCATCAAGCCAGAGGATGCTGAGGTGCATTATCTCCTGGGAGCAGCCTACGTACAGATGGGTAGACTGGACGAGGCAGTGAAGGAGTTCGACGTAGCGCTGGAAATCGATCCCGAACTACCCGAAGCATATTTTGGCCTGGGGACGGTCTATCAGCTCCAGGGTAACAAAGAAGAAGCCATCAAAGCCCTCGAGCGTTTTCTGGAGGTGGGTCCCGCCCAGGACTCGCAAGCTCAGGTCGAAGCCGAGCGCCTGCTCAGGGAACTTAAAGGGCAATGAACAGGAGCTTGAATGTATCAAAAAAACGTCCTCGATAACGGTCTACGGATCTTGACCTCGCCCATGCCCCACACTCGCTCGGTGAGCATCGGCTTCTTCATCGGTGTTGGCTCGCGTTACGAATCGGATGAACAGGGCGGCGTCTCTCACTTCATTGAGCACATGCTCTTCAAGGGCACGGAGAACCGCCCTACGGCCAGGGATATCGCTGTGGCCATTGAGGGAATCGGAGGGGTATTCAACGCATCCACCGGCCGAGAATCGAGTCTCTATTGGATCAAAGTTGCTCGACCTCATTTCAACATCGCCGTCGAGGTGCTAGTGGACATGCTCCGTCATTCCAAGTTTGCCCCAGGGGAGATTGAAAGAGAACGCCGTGTGATCATGGAGGAGATCAATCTAATCCATGATACGCCCGATAGTCTAGTTCATCTCATCAGCAGCCAATTGGTCTGGCCAGATCATCCCCTGGGGCGTGACGTCGCTGGCACCAAAGAGAGTCTTAGTACCCTGGACCGGGAGGGCCTGCTGGCTTACCAGGGGCGTTACTATCGGCCGAGCAACACTGTGATCAGCGTGGCTGGCAACATCGAGCACGAAACAGTGATGGGGGAAATGGCGGCCTTTTTGAGCGACTGGGCCACGGGCGAGCCCCCTTCCTTTCAGCCAGCCGAGGATAATCAGACCGAGATGCGCCTGCAAGTTCATCCCAAAGAGACCGAACAGGCCCATCTCTGCCTCAGCGTACCTGGGATTCCCCGTGACCATCCAGATCGCTTCAAGCTGCGTATGTTGAATACTGTGTTGGGGGAGGGGATGAGCTCTCGCCTTTTCACTGAGATCAGAGAGAAACGTGGCCTGGCCTACAGTGTCTACTCCTACCTCAGCGCGATGCACGATACCGGAGCAGCAGGGGTCTACGCTGGCGTAGACCCAAGGCGGACCAAAGATGTGATCAAGGCTATCCTGGGAGAGTGGGACAGGCTGAGGCAGGAAAGAGTGCCGGCCGATGAACTGACCAAGGCCAAGGAGTTCGTCAAGGGGCGGCTGCTGCTTCAAATGGAGGACAGTTTTAGCGTGGCCGCCTGGGTTGGCCGTCAGGAAGCGCTTTCGCCTGAGGTTCTCACAGTGGACGAAGTAGTAGAGGCTATAGAGGCCGTAACTGCTGCCGACATTCAGCGGGTGGCTCAGAACCTTTTTCAGGGAGAGAGGCTTAACCTGGCTGTAGTGGGGCCTTTTGAAGATGGGGCGGAGGGGTTCAGAGAACTGCTCGAGCTATGATAAAGCTGTTGATGAGTTGGGATATAAAGTCTGGCGTGGAGTCAACCTATTTTGATTTCATCATCAATGAATTTGCGCCTGGCCTGCTCCAGTTGGGCGTACAGCCGACGGAGGCATGGTACACTGTCTACGGCTCTGGCCCCCAGATCCTAACCGGGGCAGTGGCCAAGGACTTGGAAACGATGAACAGCATCCTGGGTAGCGATGATTGGTACGATCTGCAGGCCAAGCTCCTTGTCTACGTTACTAATTTCGAATATAAAGTAGTGTACGATACCGGCCGGTTTCAGCTATGATTCTGTCTACTGCATTCTTACCACCACGGCGGCGTCGCCCCATAGCTTCTCCAGTTGATAGTAGTCCCGCATGACGGGGGAGAAGATGTGAACGATGACACCGCCGTAATCCACCAGTAGCCACCCCGATGATGAGTCCCCCTCGATGTGCAAAGGTCTGACCCCTTCTTTTTTTGTCTTCTCAGTGACGTCGTTTACAATGGCTTTCACTTGGCGCTCGCTCTCCCCGCTGCAGATTACGAAATAATCAGCCAACGGAGAGATGGAACGCAAGTCCAACAAAACTATGTCGGAGCCCTTCTTGTCAGCGATGGCATTGACTATTTTCCTGGCCAGTTCTATTGGTTGCAGTTTGGGTCCTCCTCTCTTGATGGTCGGGTGGTCCTTGGTCGGGTGGTCACTTGTCATTGCGAGGCACGGTTTTTGTGCCGAAGCAATCTCCAATTCGCAGAGTGGGGATTGCTTCGCCTTCGGCTCGCAATGACACCCCCTCCCCCCGGATTCGGGCGATTTCCTCGCGCATTTTGGCCCAGTGGGTGCCCCTCCAGTAGATGCGGTCGCACTCAGAGCAGAGGTTGAAGTGCTCTTTAGTCTGGAACACGTAAGGTGGAACACGTTCCTTCACTGATGGTTTCTCGATCTCTTGAAGGGGCGTGTTGCAAACTGGGCAGCGGGAAAAGGGTCGTTCAGTCTCCAGATTCAGTTCGGAGATAACTTGTTGAATCTGTTCTTCCAACTCATCGCTCTCGACAAGGAGGCAAGTCAGCCCGCGACGGCGCGTCAGTTCCCTGTCGCGGGTTAGCAGTATGCGTCCTTCAGAACGAGCCAGGCGCACCAATTCGTTGTCATCCAAGTCAGGAAAGTAAATCGTATCGTGGCCCAGGAGTCGCAACCACTTAGCCAGGCGACCCAGCATCCCATCGAGCAGCAGCTTCATGGTTCTTTTTGGCTAGATGGTCCTTGGTCAGGTAGTCCCTGGTCGGGTGCTTCGACCATCTGACCATCCGACAAAATACGTTCTTCTCTCTCCCTCATCTTCCGAGCATCGGCCTCCTCTCGATGATCGTAGCCCAAGAGGTGCAAGATGCCGTGGATGACCAGCAACTTCAATTCCTCCGCAACAGCATGGCCCAATTCCTCGGACTGGACCAGAGCCCGCTGGTAGGAAATCGCGACGTCACCCAAGTAGGGGTGGCTTTCTGGCGCAGTCACAAAGTGCTCTTCAGCACCCGCGCCGAAGGCGAGGACATCGGTAGGGGCATCCACACCGCGAAATCGGCGATTCAGTTCGCGAACGGCCTCGTCATCGGTTATGATCAAGCTTAGCTCTGTTTCCTCTGCCGCTCCTTCTTGACCCAATACCTCTGCGGCTATACGATATAAGCTCTCTTCGTCAACCTCAGCTCTGAATCGAGGGGCAACTTGGATGGCTATATTGGTCAGGTGGTCAGGTGGTCTTTGGTCTTTCATCCTCTTCCCCTTCGACTGTCTCTTCAGGGTACTTGACGCGGGGATGAAATACCCCCTGTAGGATCTTGACGAAGGCGCCTCTGATCTCGTCCAAATCGCGTAGGGTGAGGTCGCACTCGTCCAATTGTCCGTCCAGCACCTTGCTGCCGATGACCTTGCGCGTTAGCTCCTCAATCCCTTCGAGAGAGTCAGGTCGCTCAGCTCGCACCGCAGCTTCGCAGCTATCGGCTAGCAGAACGATGGCCGTCTCTTTGGTCTGCGGTTTAGGGCCCGGATAACGGAAATCGTTCTGGCTAACTTCGTCTCCTTCGGTTTCCCGCGCCTTGTGGTAAAAATAGGTGACCAAGGCAGTCCCTTGATGTTGAGGAATAAAATCACGCACTCTGCTAGGCAAACGGTACTTCTTAGCCAAATCCAGACCGTCATTGACATGGCTGATGATGATCTCGGAACTGGTTCGTGCGTCGAGGCGGTCGTGAACGTTCACCCCTCCCATCTGGTTGTCAATGAAAAAGTATGGCCGAGTGATCTTGCCTATATCATGGTAATAGGCTCCCACTCGGGCCAGCAGTGCGTCGGCCCCGACTCGCCCTGCCGCCTCTTCCGACATATTGCTGACCAGGATACTGTGGTGGTAGGTTCCCGGCGCTTTGAGCATGAGTTCCCTCAAGAGGGGGTGGGTGGGCCGGGCTAGCTCCATGAGCTGCAAAGAGGTGGTGATGTCGAACAAAGTGCCCAGCAGGTAGAAGCCAGCCACGGTTAGGCTGGCCGATAGGCCCCCGTTCACCAGGCTGAGGCCGGCCAAGGTCAGAAGCTGCACTGTGTCATAGTCTTGCTTGGGCAAGCGGAAGGCAAGGATCACGGCCAGGTTGGCCAGGGCAACGTAGACCCCTGCCCAGAAGAAGGCGTTTAACTTCTCGACTCTCTTTAGGCTGAGAGAGGCGATCAAGCCCCCTACCAGGGCGTAGGCCGCCAGTTCCAGCGAGTTGCCGGCCATGAAGCCCACCATTATACTGAACAGAACTGTCACCGTGATGGCCAATTGAGGGCCCAGCAGCACAGTCAAAAGCATTGATAGAGCTGCGGTGGGGAGAAGATATGACCGCGTGGCCTGGTCAGACACCATTAGCTTCGCCGTCAGGATGAACAAGACCAGCAGGAGAAGCAACAGGAACATACGAGGCCATCTGCTCCAGTATTCCGGCCGAAAGCGGGCAATGTAGAGCCCCAGGATGATAGTGATCAGCAGCACGAAGACGACAGTGCCGACTACTTCTTGCCAGTCGGCCTCAGCTTGGCGCAGCCCTAATGCACCGAGAGCTTCCACGTCGAGAGAGGTGACGATGTCTCCCGCTCGCAGGATGATCTCTCCCTCCACGATGGTTCGGCTGGCGGGCGTTACGCTTTCACGGGCCAACTGCTTGGCCTCGTCTGTTTTCTCGGCGTTGTAGAAGCTGTTAGGTTTGATGAGATCTCTCGCCAGCTCGCTGACAATGCTAGCCTGGACTTCGGAGAGTTCCAGGCCTACTAGGGTGGAGATCCTTCGCTTGGCCTGCTCCAGTTCGCTCTCTCGGATTTCCTCCCGCATGGCTTCATCAACCACAGATATGGTCTCGGCCTGTACTACTTGCCAGTTTTCTTCGGAGAGGCTTAATGTCTGGTCAATAACCGCTACTGGGAGACTGAGGTCGGGAATAGCTTCGATCCATTGCCGTTGCTGCTCTGGCGTGGCGTATGAATCTTGGCGCACTGAGTCTATGTAATCCAGAATCTGACGGGCCTTGGTAACCTGCTGACGAGCCACTCGGGCGTCAGGGGGATCGTATATGTCCTTCACGGCTGCTGCAGCCCTGTCTTCGGCCTCCGCGGTTAGTACCTGGCTCAAATAAGTGATCTCGCGGGGCGCGCGAATATCTGAGTCGCTGACGTCCCCTTCGTCCAGGATGATTCGATCCACAGGCAGGAATTCAAAGATTAGGATGCTGCTCACTACCAGGATGAAGATCAAACCAGCGAGGACGGCTCGTAGCACTATCCACCAAGTGACATCTTGTTTGCCAGTCATTGACCCACGCTGGTCAATGTCGTTGGTAACAACTGTTGACACCTCACTCCCTCTCTCAGGAAGCCATGTTCGCCGAAGGTCTCTGACCAAGGCGGGGCAGGGCTCGGCCTGGAGACCTCCGCCCAACCGGGACCCTCGCCCTACTGCGTCCCTCTTTTAACAACGCAGGGGGAGCACCTGAGGCGCTCCCCCTTTGTGACATACTCCCTACAGCGAATCCATGTGTACCAGCGAAGGACCACACGAAAATACCCTCACAACCAACAATGAAGAACCCTCACGTCTTGCCAGTCAATAGCTCCTTCACCACTTGGCTGATGAGCTTGCCGTCGGCTTTGCCCTGCATCAGTGGCATCAACTGGCGCATAACCGCGCCCATTTGAGCCGGGCTGGTGGCCCCGACCTCCTCGATGATCTGGCGGGCTTTGGCTTCGATCTCCTCTCGGCCCAGTTGCTCCGGCAGGTAGGAGAGTAGAATCTGTAGCTCTGCTTTAGCCCGATCTACCAGGTCTCGTCGACCGCCTCTCTCGAACTGAACAATTGACTCCTGGCGCAGCTTGGCCTCTTTGGCGATGATTGCCAGCAGCTCCCCTTCCTTCATCTCACGACGCTTCTCGATCTCGGCGTTTTTGATGGCGGCCATGACTAAGCGGAGAGTGGATCTGCCTAGCTCATCCCCTTGTCGCATCGTTTGTTTCAGGTCTTCTGTTAGCTTGTCTTTTAGACTCATACTGTACTGACCCGAAAACTCTAGTATCTCTGTCGTTGGCTCTTGCGAGTTTGTCTTCGGCTCTTGCGTAGTTTTGTCGCTTTCTTTCTTTTCTTGATCACGCTGGGCTTCTCGAAGAAACGGCGACGACGAACTTCAGACAACACTCGGTCAGTCTGGACCTTCTTCTTGAAGCGCTTCAAAGCTCCCTCGAAGGACTCGCCTTCCCTTATTATTATCCGCGACACATGCTTCCCCCCCTTCTTTAGTTGATCTCTAGTAGTATAGAGATTATAGCCCTAGCGGGCTTTAATGTCAAGTCTGGTTTCGTCGTGGGCTTTCGAAGTAAATCATATCACGGCGCTCACGTTGTGCTTCACTTGTCCCGCGCCCGAATCCAGGCCAGGGTGCGGGCCATCTCGTTCTGCACCAGCGAGATGGCCTCGTCCACCCCCATGCCCGGCTTGGCCATAATGATGTCTGGTCGAGTCGCCAGTGCCACGTGCACCGATACTCGCGCCGACAGATCGGTCTCGGCGCAACTGCCTCCCAGGAACGCGCCCACGCTAC
>CAZGKH010000075.1:0-12637 GCA_964525665.1 uncultured Anaerolineae bacterium
TGAACACGGACACGCGCCTCATCGGCCGCTCGGTGTGGAACACGGAGTGGGTGCTCGTCATCCCCGGCGCCACCCTGTTGTCCGATCCGCAGGTGGGCATCGAGCGCTTCATCGAGGAAGTAGACGACATCTACGTCTACTTCCAGACTTACGCCTATGCGGGGAATTAGAGGTTGGAGAGTGGAGATTGGTCAAGGTGAGGAGTTTGCCACGAATTGCACGAATTAGCACGAAAAAAATGAAGATTAGTGAAAATTCGTGTAATTCGTGGCAAAGAATTGATCACCGAGGTAAGATTCGTTTATTCGTTGTCAGATTCGTTGACAGGGAGGAAAGGGCATCATGAAGCCACTGAGCATATCCAAACGACTGATCATCGCCGCGGTTTCGTTGGTCATCCTGGCGTCTGCCGCTGCATTGGCGGCGTCATTGCCAGATAACCCGCTTCCGCTGCCGGATGTGATCTTCTACGGCACGACCACGCGCAATGGCGAGTCGGTCACGGAGGGAACGGTCAAGGTGGTGCTGCCGCGCGGTGGCATCGTCAGCGCGCCCATCGGCGAGATCGCCGGCACCGACTACTCCTACGCCCTGGCCGTCCCGCTGAGCATGTACGATCCCGACAACGGCATCTACGAAGCGGACTCGGCGCGGCTCGGCGAGGCTATCAACTTCTACATAGACGAGATGCCGGCCCTGTTTCAGGATGACAACGGTATGACTGCCAGCGAGTTCGTGATCTCGCAGGATGCCGTGGGCGAGACCTACGTCGTGGATCTGTTCGTCACCGGCGCGGGCGGCTATCCGTTGGGCGACGTCAACGCCAACGGCTGGCGCGACTCGGCCGACGCGCTGCTGGTGCTGAAGTACGACATCGGGCTGATGAACGGCGACGAGAACTTCCCGCCGGGGCCGGGCAAGATCTACCTGCCCCTGTGCGACATCGTCGGGGACGGCCAGTGCAACTCCAGCGATGCGTTGCGCATTCTGCAGTGCGATGTGGGGATGCCGGGCGTGGACTGTCCGGCGGTCCCGTCGGCGGCCGTCACCGCGCTGAGTCTCAGTGGGCCCACGGACGACGCGACGCTCGTGCTGCGCACGGAGATCGAGGGCGGCCCGGGGCCTGACACCATCACCGTCCGCGTGGTGGCCGACGACCCGCTGGCGGAGCTGGGAGCGGCGTCGCTCGAGCTGCACTATGATGCCGCGCTGCTGGCGCCCGAGGCCTGCATTGAGAACCCCAGTGGTTTGCTGGACGCTGCGGTGTGCAACGCCGCCTTCGCCCCTGACGTCGTGCGGTTCAACGCGGTCTCGACCGCGGGCGCTGGCGAAGGGGCGGCGCTGGCCGAGATCACCTTCCGCGTGTTCGATCCGGACAGCGCCACCGATGCTCTGGCGGGCGCGCTGGTGCTGGCAGTTGACGGGGTGTTCGACATCAAGGGTGGCGATCTCGACTGGCGTGTCGAGATGACTTGGCAGGGACAGGGCGTAATCAAGTAGGTCGGCGAAAGGTCTCTCGTGCTCCCGCTGGACCCTAGTCCAGCGGCCTCAGCAGTCGTTGTGACTCTGGCCAGGCATGAGCTTCGCAGTTTTCAGCGTTGATTATCGTCATTGCAGCAGCGGACTAGGGTCCGCTGCGAGCATAAGGTGAGCAGAGATGCCGGCCATGATCCACATCCACAGCAAGCGGGGGTAGCTCGTAGATGATTCGACAAGCACAAAGCGGGTCGTGCCCAGGCGAGGGTTCCCGGATTCAGCAGCACAGTCGCTCTCCGGCGATTGTGTGGGCGGTGGTCGTCTTGGCACTGGCGTGGATGTTGGCCGTGACCAGATTCGTCGTGCCCGCCAGTAGTGCCCTGCAACCGCACGCAATGGGGGACGCCTCTGCCGACAGCGGCACGCTGGTGCGCATCGGTGACGGCAGCGAGCCGAAGTACGTCGTGGAGCCCGGCAACCAGGTCACGGTGCCGGTGGAGGTGGTGGACGCCGTGAACCTCGGCGCGGCCACCGTGCTGCTGTCCTACGATCCGGCAGTGGTGCAGGCCATCGGGTGTGCAGGGCCCCCAGGCGATGTCTTCGACGGCGGCTACTGCAACCTCGATTATGCCCTGGGGGCGGTGAAGTTCACCGCCATCGCCCTGGACGGCGCTGACGGTACCCACCGCCTGTACGACATTACCTTCGAGGCGGTCGGCGGCGGTACCGGAGCCGGGCAGACCGACCTGACCCTGACCGTCGAGCACTTCGCCGACCCGCAGGGCAACGACCTGGATGTGGACACCGCGGGGGGCGAGATTGAGATCGTTGGGGAGCCGGTACCCGTAGACGCAGTGGTGCGCGTGGGGGATGAGACACAGAGTGACTTCACACTGATCCCAGGCAACACCATCGTCATATCGGTCACCACGAGCATCACCGGCACCCACAGGCTTGGGGCGGCGACGATGTTGCTGCGCTACGACCCGCAGGTAGTCCGCCCGACCCTATGCTCTCAACCGGAGGAGATCACGGGTTACTGCAACCCGGCCTTCGACCCAGAGGCTGGGCTGGTAAAGTTCAACCTCGTGTCGTCGGACGGCCTGACAGGTACATTGCACGCTTGCGTCGTCTGGTTTGAGGCCGCGTCGGGGGTGGCGGCTGGGGCGGCCAGCGATCTGGTGCTGATCGTTGAGCACTTTGCCGACCCGCTGGGGTCGCCGATGTCCTGGCAGGCGGTGAACGGGTCTGTCACGGTGGCTGCGGGGCCGTCGAACTCGGCGTGGCTGCTGGTTGGCGCGCCGAGCGATACCGGCGTATACACGGTCACACACGGCACGACGGTGACAGTGTCGGTCTGGGTGACGGATGTCTTGGATCTGGGTGCGGCTACGATATCGCTGGGCTACGACCCGGCCATCGTGCGGGCGCTGGGCTGCGCCGTGCGGGATGATGTCACGACCGAAATGGATGGCGGCGTCTGTGCCCTGAGTGACGGTGCGGTGCGGGCCAGCATCATCTCGTCGCAGGGCATCAATGGCGACGCGCCGCTGGTTGATGTGCCCTTCACACCCGCGCTCGGCGCGTCGGTCGGCGCCACCAGCCCCCTGACGCTGACCGTCAAGAACTTCGCGGACACGGCGGCCCTGCCCGTGCCGTCGCGGGTGCGCAACGGCTCGATTGAGATCGAGGAGGGCGGCTCTGAGCCGCCGGTGGCGCTGCTGCGGGTCGGTGACGGCAGCAATGGCGACGTCTTCGAGTTGCCGCAAGATGATCGTGTGGGCGTGCCGATCCGGGTGGAGGGGGCATCCGGGCTGGGTGCTGCAACAGTGTCGCTGAGCTACGACCCGGCTGTGGTGCGTGCGGTGTCCTGCACGCCCGGCGGCGAGGTGCTCGACGGCGGCTACTGCAATCCCTTTGCCGACGAGGGCCTCGCGCGTCTAAACATGGTGTGGCCAGACGGATTCACCGGCGACGCGACCCTGTTCAATCTGACGTTCCAGCCGGCGGATGGGGCCGCTGTGGGGGATGAGACCGACCTGGTGCTGACAGTCACGAATTTCGCCAGCTCGGCCGCCGAGCCACTGCTGTATCAAACTGCTCCCGGCACCATCGGCATCGTGGAAGCGGTCGGCCCCCCAGAGGTCATCCTGCGTGTGGGCCACGGCCCCTATCAGATTGCAATCGGCGGACGAGTCACCGTCCCAGTATCCGCCGTCATTGACGCAGATGAGGCGCCACTGGGGCTTGGCGCGGCCACGCTGGTGCTGCACTACGATCCGGCGGTGGTGCGGCCCATCGTCTGCGCCCTCAACGACGCGGGAGGGGATGGATTCGACGGCGGCGGCTGCAACCTCAACTACGCTGCCGGGCAGGTCAAGTTCAATGCTCTGTCGGTGACGGGGGTGACGAGCGATTCGATGATCGTCGAGGTCGAGTTCCAGGGTGTCGGCCAGGAAGGGGAAGCCACGCCTCTGACGCTGACGGTGGACCATCTCGCCGACACGGCTGCTAACGCACTGACCTATTGGGTTGAGGAGGGAGAGATCGGGATACCGCCAGAAGATGGCAACCACGATGGCATCCCCGACAGCCAGCAGGACAACGTGATCTCGGTGCGCAATATCGTTGACGGAAGCTACGTGACGCTGGCCTCACCGGAGGGAACGAGCCTGGAGGACGTGTCTGCCGTGGTGAATCCATCACCTGGGGATTCACCGGTTGGTGCGGATTTCCCTGTCGGGTTCTTTGCGTTCGGGGTGCAGGGAATGAGGGTGGGCGGCGCGACGACCGTGACGCTCTTCCTGCCGACTGGGGTGGTGGTTGACACGTATTACAAGTACGGTCCCACGCATACTGACCCGACGCCGCATGAGTATGAATTCCTCTTCGACGGCACGACAGGGGCGGAGATCCTGAGCGACAAGGTGATTCTGCACTTCGTTGACGGTGCGCGGGGCGACTGGGATCTGACGGCCAACGGAGAGATTGTGGATCCTGGGGGGCCGGCGGTGTGCAGTGTGCGTCTGGCCGCAACCTTCGTCAGCGCGGAGCCGGGCAATTCGGTGAATCTGACGGCGCGGGTGACCAACAACGGGAGCGTCCAGGTGCCGGCCGGTTTGCCCATTGCTTTCTACCTGGGAGATCCCAGCAACGGCGGCACTCTCACGGCTTCCGCCGCCACCAGCCAGGCTCTCAACACCGGTGATTTTGAGGACGTCACCGTCACCTGGAACAATGACACCCCCGGCGATCATGGCATCTTCATCGTCGCCAATGACGGCAACCCGTTCAATCTATGCGGCGCACCGTCCACCGTGCAGCAGACCATCTCCATCCTGGACATACCGCTGGTCGAATCCTGGAATCTCATGTCCACCCACGTCAACCCCTTCAACACCGACGCCAGCGTCGTCCAGTTGCCCATCGCCGGCCAGTACGTCGTCATCCAGGGCTTCGATGAAGAGGGGGCCAAGTCCTACTACCCCGACCTGCCGCCGGAGGTGAACACGCTGAAGGAGATGAATGGGGAGCATGGGTATTGGGTTAAAGTGAAGGGAACTCAGGGGAACTCAGGGGAACTCAGGGGAACTCGGGGGAACCCTTCGACAGAGCTCAGGGCGGGCTCAAGGGAGATCGGGGAAACTGAGGCAGTGGCTACGCTGCGGGTGGTGGGGACGAAGTTCGCCGAAGACCGGCCCATCGAGCTGGATACGGGCTGGAACCTGGTGGGCTATCTGCCGCGCCAACCCCTGGCCGTCGCCGACGCCCTGCAGAGCATTGACGGATCATACACGGCTGTGCTGGGCTATGACCAGGGGGGGCTGTCCTACTATCCCAACACAGACCCCAGCTTCAATACTCTGCATGAAATGGAGCCACTGTTCGGCTACTGGGTCAGGATGGCTCAGGCGGGCACGCTCCAATACCCCACAACAGGAGATCAGATATTGGATATTGGATATTCTCGGTCCCCAGTACCCAATATCCAATACCCAATATCCAATATCCGCCAAGCGGAGCGCAGCGCTGGTGTGACTCCAACCCGTACATCGAACAATGAACTGCACCCCACGCCCTGGTTCGTTGACTTCCTGGGCGAGCAGTCCACCCTGGGCGGCCAGCCCCTGCCGGTGGGGGCTGTGGTTCGCGCCTACGACCCTAACGGCATGCTGGCCGGTCGCGTCGAGGTGACCCTGAGCGGCTGGTATCTGATGCCCGTCTACGGCGACGACCCCCTGACCGAGCTCGACGAGGGAGCAGAGTCGGAAGACACTATCACCTTTACGGTGGACGGCTACCCGGCGGTTCTCCTGGGACCAGACCTGCCCGTGTGGGTTGGCGCGGGCGAGCGGGCCCACGTGGAGTTGGAGGTCTCCTGCCCCCTGTTCGGCGACCTGGACTGCGACTGCGACGTGGACGTGGTGGACGTCATGATAGTGGCCAGCAGGTGGAGCTGCCAACTCGGGGATGACTGCTATGATGCGCGCTACGACCTCGACGGGGGCGGCGACATTGACGTCGTGGACATCATGCAGGTGGCGGCTCGCTGGGGGGAGGGCTGCCCTCCGTAGATGAACGCAGATCAACTATCTCTTGTCAGGCCATGCGACTTGGTTTGGTTAAGCTCCTGGCAGAACAAGCGCCGAAGGGCTTTTTTTCATCAACTGTCTTGTTGCCTCACCTGTGCCACGCCTTTTCCTTTTTCCCAGGAGGCGAGCACACTTGTCTTTCTCCCAGCATTGCAGTATAATTTGAACAGCCCAAGGCCGGATCTCAGTAGATAAACGTGGATCGCTGGAGATCACTACACCCTGAGAAGGGACACATGAAGACGCGGCTCTCGACCACCATGGTACGACTAATCGGGCTCGTCAGCCTGCTCGCGCTAATCGTGACACTGGCCTACAGTCCGACACCGGTTAAGGCCGACCCCGGACCTGAGTGGGTGAACTTCTACAGCAACAACACCCGGTTTCTCGACCAGCCCGTCCGGGCGGGCGACGTGATCGAGGCCCTTGATCCCCAGCACGTAAGATGCGGCCAGTTCATCGTCACCGATGAGGGTAAATATGGCTACCTAGCCTGCCTTCGCGACGACGAAACGACCCCTGAGGATGACGGAGCCGACCCAGGGGACGTCATCACCTTCACCATCAACGGTCTGCCGGCTATTGCATCGGGACCGGATGACCCCATCTGGATCAGTAACGGCGATCTGCTGGAGGTTGATCTGGGCGTACCTGATGCTGACGGTGATGGCGTTTTCGATGGCGGAGACAACTGTCCGTTAGTGTCGAATCCCGATCAAGCCGACACCGATGGAGATGGACTGGGCGACCTTTGCGATAGAGTCCTCAACGTGAACAAGGCCGGGAGCGGGACCGGCACGGTGACCAGCGACCCGGCAGGGATCCACTGCGGTGCGGACTGCACAGAGACCTATATAGTACAGTCGTTACCCTGACAGCCCATCCCGGTGTCAAATCCTTCTTTATCGGTTGGAGCGGGGACTGCTCCGGCATAGAGCGCCTCACCTCAGTCACCATGGATGCCGACAAGACCTGCATCGCTGCGTTCGGATGGCCGGTCGGCGGGATTGTCGTGCCGATCAGCAAGCTGGACCTGTTGGCGCCATGGGTGCGATTGGCGGCGATGATCTCACTCACGGCTCTGGGGGCTATGCTGACCAGAAAGCACACGACATAGAGATTTACACTTCCAAATGCTTCGCAATGCAAAAGGTTCTGGCGGATGGCTAGCCAGAACCTTTCGCTTTGAGCGCCATTGTCTACCAAGATGGGCGAAACAGGACTTGAACCTGTGACCTCTTCCTTGTAAGGGAAGCGCTCTATCCAACTGAGCTATTCGCCCCGCAGTTTTGATTATACTCCAGAGAGCTAGAGTTGTCAAACCATTGATCACATCCTCTCCGGTGCAGTCATGCCCATCAGTCTCAATGTTTTGGCCAACACTATCTTAGCCGCCAAAGCCAACTTGAGGCGGGCTTTGTTCAATTCGGCCTCAGCGGGGTCGGAGGAGACGACGCGGCACTCTTTGTAGAAAGAGTGAAAGGAGCTAGCGAGGTCTTGGGCGTAGTAGGTCAGGTGGTGGGGGGCCAGATTCTCGGCTGCCTGCTCTAGCACCTCTGGCAACAGCAGCATCTGGCGGATGAGGGCTAGTTCCGCAGGATGCCGCAATAGCGAAACGTCTCCATCGGCGAAGTCGGGAACCCGCTCTGTGGCGTAGCGCAGAATGCTGGCGATGCGGGCGTGGCCGTACTGGACGTAGTAGACGGGGTTCTCGGCCGACTGTTCCACCGCCAGGTCTAGATCAAAGTCCATCTGGCTGTCGGCGGCGCGGGCCATGAGGAAGAAGCGCACCGCATCGGCCCCCACGTCCTCAATGACCTCCCGCAGGGTGATGATGTCGCCAGTACGCTTGGAGAGACGCACCACCTCGCCTCCGCGTTTGAGAGTGACCAACTGGTAGATGAGAAGGGTCAGCCTCTCCGGGTCCAATCCCAGCGCGCGCATCATGGCCTTCATCCGCGGGACGTGGCCCTGATGGTCCGCGCCCCAGATATCAATGACCCAATCGAAGCCTCGCGCCACGAACTTGTTGTAGTGATAGGCAATGTCCGACGCAAAGTAGCCTGGCTGGCCGTCGGAACGAATAACCACCTCATCCTTGTCTGCACCCAACTCAGTGGCCGTGAACCATATCGCCCCTTCCCGCTCGACGATGCGTCCACCCTGGCGCAGCAGGATCATGATCTTGGCGAAGTAACTATCATCGTAGAGACTCTGCTCCGAATACCAGTGATCGTAGTGAACGCCCAATAATCCAACGTCTTCTTGGACACAATCCAACACCTTCGCCAATCCCACCTTGCCTATGGCCCTCACTGCCTCAGCGTAGGGCATGTTCAAGTACTTATCGCCCTCCTCTTCGGCAATCTCTTGACCCCATTCGACCATGTACTGGCCTGAGTATCCTCCCTCAGGGATCTCAGCCTTCTGGTCGAGGGCCTGAGCATAGCGGGCGTAGAGGGTCTCGTAGAAGACGAGCATCTGCGAGCCGGCGTCGTTGACGTAGTACTCCCGCTGGACGTCATAACCGGCCGCCTCCAGCACGTTGGCCAGGCTATCACCCAACACAATGTTGCGCCCGCTGCCAACGTGCAGCGGGCCGGTGGGATTGGCGCTGCCGTACTCCACCTGCACCTTTTTGCCCTGGCCAATGTCAATGTTGCCATAGTCCTCGTCAGCGGTCAGGATCGCCTCCACCTGCTGAGCCAGCCAAGCCTCGTCAAACGCAAAGTTAATGTAGCCAGGATGGGCTATCTCGATCCTGCCCAGGTAATCGGTCTCTGGCAGATACTTGATCAGTATCTCCGCTATCTTGACGGGAGCCATGCGAGCCAGCCTGGCCAGTTGCAGGCATAAGGGCGTGGCGTAGTCACCGTGCTCAGCCTGCCTGGGGTGCTCCAAAGGAATTTCTGGGATGGTGAAAGAAGACAGGTCACCCTTCTTCTGGGCCTTTCGGATGGCTCTCTGGATCAACTCGGTGATTTCATGTTTGATCATTGCTCTTCCTCAGTCCTGGTTTTTCTCCTCTACTCATTATACTACGTTTCAACGTTCTTGGCAATGAGACAACAAGCCCTCGTTCCTCGTTGACTTGTCAACTCGTTGGCTCGTTTCTCCTTCTCACGGCCATAGCGTGGGCAGGGAAACCCTCGTACTCAGCAAAGGCCGCGCTGCCCTCGGCCAGGGCATCGAAACCAGCACGGTCGAGGACGTAGCACACGGAGTTATGCTTCAGGAAGTCGTGGACGGATACGGGGGACTGAACCTTGGCAAAGCCGCCGGTGGGGATGACATTGGTCGGCCCCAGGGAGAAGTCGCCGAAGGTGAAAGTTGTCCTTTGGCCCAACAGGATGGCGCCGGCGTTGCGTATCCGTGGCAGCACCGCCAAGGGATTCTGCACAGCCAACTGCAGGTGCTCCGGCGCGTAGTCGTTGGCAAACTCGATGCTTTGAGCGAGGGAGTCGGTTAAGACCGCGCCGCCGTACTGGGACAGCACGACTTGGCAAATCTGCCGCCGCTCGTCGGGCAGCTCTGCCAGCAGTGCGGGCAGAGCCTCTTGGACGCGCTCGACCAGCTCCCCGCTATGGGTCACTAGCAGGGAGGCAGCGTCTTCGCCGTGTTCCCCTTGGACCAGGAGGTCCAGAGCTACGTTCCAGGGGTCGGCCTCGCCATCGGCTAGGATGATGGCCTCACTAGGCCCGGCTACAGTCCCCACATCCACTACACCGGCCAGCAGTTGCTTGGCTGCCACCACATAGGGGCCGCCGGGCCCCAGGACTTTGTCCACCTTGGGCACGGTCTCGGTTCCGACGGCCATTGCGGCGATGGCTTGAGCCCCGCCAACCTTGTAGATCTCCGTCACACCGGCCAGGTCGGCGGCCACTAGCGTTCCACTGTTGACGCTCCCCTCGGCGGTGGGAGGGGTGCAGACCACGACTTTCTTCACGCTGGCCACCTGGGCACAAATCCCCAGCATCAGCATCACCGAAGGGAAGTCCCCCTTGCCACCGGGAACGTACAGGCCCACCGACTCGATGGGCGTAGTTCTCTGCCCCACCAGCACCCCTTCGACGATCTCCGTCAGCCACATCCCCTCAGGCATACTCTGCTCTTGGAACCTGCGGACGTTTCGCGCCGACTGGCTAAAGGCGTCCAGGGCCTCTGGGCTCACCTTCTCGTAAGCATGCTTGATCTCCTCCTCGGAGACCTTGAGCTCCGCGGCGGAGAGGTTCACGCCGTCGAAGCGGGCGGTGTACTCTAGGAGAGCGGCGTCACCGCGAGCCCTCACGCCCTCGACGACGGGTCTCACCGAGGGCAAAAGATCATCGATATCCAGCCCCGACCTCCTCTTCAACGCGGCTATCTCATTTATGGTCATCTGGTCGAGACGACGAACTTTCATCAATTCCTCCTCCAACTATCCAGGTGCATGGCACCTCAACTTAGCGAACGACTAATGGCGGAAATGCCGCACTCCGGTGAAAAGCATGGCTAAGCCTAGAGCGTCAGCGGCCTCGATGACAGCGGCATCACCCTTGGAACCCCCCGGCTGCACGACGGCCGTTACTCCGGCTCTGGCCGCCTCCTCCACCCCATCGGGGAAAGGGAAGAAGGCATCGGAGGCCAGGACTGCCCCGCGCGCGCGTTCGCCAGCCTTGGCTACGGACAGGCGCACAGCGTCCACGCGGCTCATCTGCCCTGCCCCCACACCCACCGTAGCCATACCCTGACTCAGGACAATGGCGTTGGATTTGACATGCTTCGCCACCTTCCAGGCGAAGCGCAGAGCTTCGAGTTCCTCCACCGTCGGTTTGCGCTCAGTCACTACCCTCCAATCTGCTTCATCTTCTTCAGCAATAGCATCCTGAGCTTGTCGAAGGATGCTATCCTTCTCTTGGACTAATACTCCACTCCGAACACCTCTCATCTCCCATGCAAAAGCTTCCGTGCCCGACATCTCCAGCAAGCGGCAGTTGGCCCGCTCAGCCAGAACCTCCCGCGCCTCGGAAGTGAAGGCGGGAGCAGCGATGGCCTCGACGAACAGATCGCCCAGGGCCAGGGACACCTCCTCATCGAAGGGACGATTGGCGGCGACAATGCTCCCGAAGGCGGAGACAGGGTCGCTGGCCAAGGCTGCCCGGAAAGCATTGGCCAGGTTTGGATCGCTGGCCACGCCGCAAGGGTTGCCGTGTTTGATGATGGCCAGAGTGGGGGCAGCGAAGTCGCTGGCTATCCGCCAGGCAGCGTCCAGGTCCAAGATGTTGTTGTAGGAAAGGGACTTGCCCTGCAACAGATTGCCACCCAGGGGGCTTCCAGTTACACCCAGGCCGTACAGAGCAGCCTGCTGGTGGGGATTCTCTCCGTAGCGGAGGTCGGTCAGCTTGGTCAAGTTGAGATGCAAGGTGGTGGGGAAGGTTGCCTCCTCGAAACGGGAGGTCAGATAGTGGCTGATGGTAGTGTCGTAGCTAGCTGTATGGCGGAAGGCCTTCAAAGCCAGGCGTTGGCGAGCGGCTTTGGAGAGATTGCCCTGTTCCTGCAATTCGGTCAAGACAGTGGAGTAGTCGGCGGGGTCGGATACCACGGCCACGTGAGTGAAGTTCTTGCCAGCCGCTCTGAGCAGGGCAACGCCGCCGATGTCAATCTGCTCGACGGCCTCAGCCAGCGTCGTCCCCGGTTTGGCAACGGTCTCGGCGAAGGGGTAGAGGTTGACCGCCACCAGATCAATGGGGGCAATGCCCTGGGCACTTAGCTCCGCCAGGTGTGCCTGGTCCCGCCGAGCCAGAATGCCGCCGTGGACAGCCGGGTGCAGCGTCTTAACTCGCCCGTCCAGGATCTCGGGAAAGCCCGTGACATCCTCTATCGGACGTACAGCGAGTCCTGCCTCTCCAAGAGCGCGGGCCGTGCCACCGGTGGCGATCAACTCCACGCCCAGCTCGGCCAACCCCCGGGCGAATTGCACCAGCCCCTCTTTGTTGGAAACGCTGAGCAATGCTCGTTTGATCTTCATTTGTGCTCCTCCTTCAGTTGGGTTTGAAGCGCCTAATCAGTTCCCTTTCTACGTCGGCCAGCTCAATGTCGCGGTAGGCCAGGAGCACCAGGGTATGATAGAGCAGATCGGCCACCTCATAGACCAACCGCTCGTCACCTTCCCCCTTGGCCGCCACGATGGTCTCCACTACCTCCTCGCCCATCTTCTTGAGGATCTCGTTCTCCCCTGCGGCGAAAAGGTGGCAGGTGTAGGAGCCCTCCTTGGGATTGACTTTGCGGTCCTGGATGACGTCGAACAAGTCTTCTAGTATGGTGCTCATCGCTAATCTCCCCACAAGCGGCGATAGAAGCAGCTTTGCTGCCCGGTGTGGCAGGCCGGGCCGCGCGGCTCGACACGGAGCAGCAAGGTGTCGCCGTCGCAATCATAGCGTATCTCCACGATGCGCTGGGTGTTGCCCGAGGTGGCCCCCTTGTGCCACAACTCCGACCGGCTGCGGCTCCAGAAATGCGTCTCGCCTGTGGAAATACTCCGTTCCAGTGCCTCCTGGTTCATGTAGGCCAGCATCAACACCTGACCCGTC
>CAZGKH010000076.1:0-12600 GCA_964525665.1 uncultured Anaerolineae bacterium
TGCTGGTTGATGGCGTGGACGTGCGCGACTGGAGCCTGGAATCGCTGCGTTCGCAAATCTCGACCATCGAGCAGGACGTGTTCCTTTTCTCTCGCACTCTGGCAGAGAACATCGCCTTTGGCTACGCCGATGCCAGCCAGGAAGCCATCGAGCTGGCAGCCCACGAGGCCCAGGCGCACGAGTTCGTCACCAGCTTTGGCGAGGGCTACGACACTGAGATCGGTGAGCGCGGTGTGACCCTCTCCGGCGGGCAGCGGCAGCGCATCGCCATCGCCCGCGCCTTCCTCACCGACCCCCGCATCCTGATCCTGGACGACAGCACCAGCGCCATTGACAGCGCCACTGAAGACCAGATCCAGCGGGCCATGCGCCGCATCAGCCAGCAGCGCACCACCTTTCTCATCACCCACCGCCTCAGCCAGATCCGCTGGGCCGATCGCATCCTGGTCTTGCGCCAGGGTGAGCTGGTGGATCAGGGGACGCACGAGGAACTGATGAGGCGGTGTGTGGACTACAGGCGCATCTTTGCCCGGTATGATTAGATATTGGATATTGGGTATTCAATCCTCAATATCCAGTATCTAATACCCAACACCCAACACCCAACTTCCAGAAAGACTATGGGCTTCATATTGGATGGCCTCGACACCGAGGCCTACGACCGCGAATACAGCGATAGGGAGCTGCTGAGCCGCATCATCAGTTATTTCCGGCCGCACGGCCGGCAGATGATCCTGGTGGCTGTGATGATCACACTGAACTCAGCGGCCGGGACGGGCAGCCCCATCCTCATCTCCAGAGCCATTGACTTGGTGGCGGAGAACTCGTCGGTTGGGGCCATGCTCCTCCTGGCGGGAGGGGTGCTGCTGTTGGGCGCAGCCGCCTGGGTATTCAACTACATCCGACAGATGTTCTCCGCCCGGGTGGTGGGGGATGTGGTCCTCAAACTGAGGGAGGATGTCTTCGATGCCACCGTCGGACACGACCTCTCCTTTTTCGACGAGCACCCCTCCGGCAAGATCGTCAGCCGGGTCACATCCGACACGCAGGACTTCTCCGCCGTCGTCACCCTGGTCATGGATCTGCTCAGCCAGGTGTTGCTGGTCGCCATCCTCTCTGTGTGGCTATTCAAAATCAACTTCTTGTTGACTCTGTTGCTGCTGGGAATGGCGCCGGTCGCCGCCGCCATCGCCCTCAGCTTCCGGCGCGTCGCGCGGAGGGTCACTCAGCGCGCCCGCCGGGTCACGGCCAAGATCAACGCCCAGATTCAGGAGTCGGTCAGCGGCATCATGATAGCCAAGAGCTTTCGGCAGGAACACGCCGTTTACGCCAGCTTCGACGCCAACAACCAGCAGGCATATCAGGTGGGGCTGCGGCGCGGGCTTACGTTCATGATGATCTTCCCGGTCATGAGCCTGGCCTCTGGCCTGGGAGTGGCCACGCTGATCTATGCCGGCGGACTGGCGACCCGTGGTGGGATAGTGAGTCCCGGCAATTGGTACCTGTTCATGCAGGCCGTGGGCTTTTTCTGGTGGCCGCTGATGAACATCGCTTCTTTTTGGAGCCAGTTCCAGGATGGGCTATCGGCTGCGGAACGAGTGTTCGCGCTGATTGACGCCGAACCAAAGGTGGTGCAGGCAGCAGCCGAACTGGTGGAAAAACTGGATGGCCGCATAGAATTCCGTCACCTCGCCTTCGCTTACACCGCCGAGGAGACGGTGCTGCCCGACTTCACCCTGGAAATCCACCCCAAAGAGACCCTGGCGCTGGTGGGCCACACCGGCGCGGGCAAAACCAGCCTGGCCCGGCTGGTGGCTCGTTTTTACGAGTTCCAGGGGGGAGAGCTTTTTGTTGACGGCCGGGACATCCGCCGCCTGCACCTGGGCCAGTACCGCCATCACATCGGGCTGGTGCCGCAGGAGCCGTTCCTCTTCTCCGGCACCGTGCGGGACAACATCCGCTACGGCCGCCCGGAAGCGACCGACGCGGCGGTGCGCGAGGCGGCTATGCACATCAGCGATGGCGACTGGCTGGCCGGCCTGGCCGACGGGCTGGACACCGACGTGGGCGAGCGCGGAGCCAACCTCTCGATGGGGCAGCGACAACTGGTGGCCCTGGCCCGCGTGCTGCTCAAAGACCCGGCCATCTTCATCCTGGACGAAGCAACCGCCAGCGTGGACCCCTTCACCGAGACGCAGATCCAGGAGGGGCTGGAAACCATCATGCGCGACCGCACGGCCATCGTCATCGCCCACCGCCTGTCCACCGTCAAACACGCCGACCGCATCATCGTCATGGATCACGGCCAGATCATCGAAGAGGGCACGCACGACCAGTTGATGGCCCAGGGCGGCCATTACGCTGAGCTGTACAACACCTATTTCCGGCATCAGTCGTTGGAGTATATCGAAAGCTTTGTCGGTTGACCCATGACTTACGGAGTGAAAAAGCCACCTGCGTCAACCGCACGGGTGGCTTTTTCGTGTTGCCAAAGGAGGCGAAATCTGGTATACTATTAACAGCCAAAGAGGATTACAGAGTTATGGAGGAGAAAACCCATGTTGCAACAACTGACCATTACAACCACCGACAGAATAACACTCAAGCCGCTGGTCGAGTCAGCCATTGAGAATGAGAAAAAGATGCTCGCTCTTGGCATAGACCGCACCCGGAAACGACTGACCGAGTTCGAGCAGCAATTCGGCATGTCTTCGGCGGAATTTGAGCGCCGTCTCAACGCGCTCGAATTGATCGAGACGGTTGAATTCACGGACTGGCGGATGGAAGTCGGCATGCTGCATCTGCTTGAAAGCCAGTATCGGGCCTTGCGGGAGGCACAACTTGATTGAGGCATACCTGCAGTCACTGTTAGATGCCGTCGCAGCGTCGCCCATTGTGCGCGCCTCCAATGTCACCCTCGACAAGCGCACACTGTACGCTGGACTGATTCGCGGCGACCTGTATTTCGCTGATGGCTCCCGCCTGCACTTCCGCGAACTGGTTGAGGTTCAGGTTCAAGTTATCCGCCGAATGTACAGCTATCATTACCAGGCCGCCGACGCTGCCTTGATCTTCCGCTACGATGACACACCGCATCACCCTGATCTGAGCACCTTCCCACACCATAAGCATGCTGGCAGCGAGACACACGTCATCCCGGCCGTGCCGCCTGATCTGCCCACTGTGCTGCAGGAGATTGAGGCTATTCACCCGCTAACGTCTTAACGTCCTGCTGAAGATGTTGTTCAAGTTCGTCATCGCCCACCGCCTGTCCACCGTCAAACACGCCGACCGCATCATCGTCATGGATCACGGCCAGATCATCGAACAGGGCACCCACGACGAATTGATGGCCCAGGGCGGCCATTACGCCGAACTGTACAACACCTATTTTCGACACCAATCGTTGGAGTACATCGAGAGCTTTGTCGGTTGACCTATGACGGAGCGGAAAAGCCACCTGCGTGAACTGCATGGTGGTTTTTTGTTGTTGCCAAACGAGGAGAAATCTGGTATACTTTGGGCTACTACGGCCTGGCACTGGCGGGCGGGGGTGCGCTGGCGCTGGCGTGGTGGAGGGCGAAAAAGGGGGCGAGATGATACCAGAACAGGTGGACAAACTCATAACCTTCGGCCAGATGGCGCTTGAACAAGGCTGGTATGACCAAGCCCGTGAATACTTTGAGCAGGCAGTTGCACTCAATGCTCATAGTGAAGAGGCTTGGCTTCAGCTTGCTAAGCTTGCGGATGAACGCGAGCAGGTATTGGCTTGCCTTGACAAAGTTGTGTCCATCAATCCAGGGAACGTAGAAGCCAGAGGAATGATTGATCGCCTCAGGCGACAAACAGACCCTGACGAACTGCGGGCGATGCTTCAGATTGCAATAGAGATTGGCGATAAGCAAGCGGCGCGAAGCTATTGTCTGAAGATATTGGATACAGACCCTGGTGATGAGCAAACTTGGATTACCCTTGGTCGGTCGTGCGACGATTGGGATGAGGCTTTGGCCCATTTTCGGCAGGTGCTCGCGATAAATCCCGAAAGCGCGCAGGCAAAAGCTGAGATCAAGCATGTCCTAGAACAGAAAGAGAAACACTGCTGGGCATTTGCCAAGGCCGCAATTGAGAGTGGCGACAAAGAACAGGCTTGTAAGTATCTCCATAAAGTGCTGGAAATCAGTCCGAAGAAGGAGAGAGCTTGGCTCGAACTTGGTGAATTAACCTCCGACCGACAAGAAGCTTTAGGTTATCTAGAACACGTCCTTACTATCAACCCAGCAAATGAACGAGCCCGCGCAGCGATTAGGCAGATAAAGGAAGAACAAGAGGCCGAGCGTCTGAGGGTGAGACAGGAACTGGAACAAGCGAGAGCAGAGCGAGAAGCTGAACACCTGAGGGCGAGACAAGAGCTAGAACAAGCGCGGGATGAGGAAGAACTAGCACGGTGGGGGCATCTTATTGGTGTGTCTGAGGAGTCAGTTGAGCCACCGCGCAAGGTTGTGGGAGGATGGACTATTCCAAGCGTGGATCGTATTGCTCGAATAGGTATCGCGTTGGTTTCAGTGCTCTTGATCATTGGATTCGTGGCTACGCACTTGGAGGACACATCAGTACCTGTCACAGAATCCAAGCCCACACCTACAATGACTTTCAGGGAAGCCATAGAGCGAGCACAGCAAGCAACAGTGGCTCTTGGCGTGCCTAGTGGCGAGAGGTGTCAATATGCAGGATCAGGCACCATTATTGATTCAAAGGGGCTAATTGTAACCAACGCGCATGTAGTCGGTAAGAGATACGCCTTGTGCGTAATGTTTGCTACAGAAGTGGGGGGCGAGACAGACTGGCACTATAATGCGCAAGTTCTGAAGCGGGATACTTCGAAGGATTTAGCAGTACTCAAGGTTGCGAGAAATGCAGATGGAACAGTCGCCACCAATGTGTCACTGAATGCAGTCCCTATGGGGGACTCTGATAAGCTATATGCTGGTGATACTGTCTATATTTGTGGATACCCAGCAGTCGGCGGCTACAACGTCACCTTGACGCAAGGGTTAGTCTCTGGCTTCGAGGCTGGTCGCACCCTAATCAAGACCGATGCGGAGATTAGCCCCGGTTCCAGTGGAGGTACAGCAGTGACAGAGAATGGCCTGCTGATTGGTATTCCCACATTTGTGCAAGCACAGCCTTTGACCGCTGGGAAAATCGGCTACTTGATTCCAGTCAACGAGGTGCAGCGCTTTTTGCAATCCTATACATCTACACCCACACCCCGCCCCACGCCGACTAAAGACACTCGATATGAAGAGTATTGCAGAAAGCTTGGTGAACATGCCTACGACTTCTATGGGAGTTTTCGCACCGTGTTCGCTTGTAACTGGGCATGCTCTGAGATTATGGCTCATAAGGCGTTACCAGCGAAACATGACTATTGGGCACAGGTGAAACCGCCTGAAGGGTTGGAAGCATTACACAACAAACGCCTTGACTGTGAAACAGAAATGATGCTGATGGCGAGTGCATATGTATCCATTCCAGCTAGTAATGGCTACCGTGCCTATGAAGGGCGAGTCAACCGTCTCTGTGATGAGGTTTTTGAACTTATGCCATATGACTGTACTGTGGTATACAATCGAGCCTATGAAGCTGCACGTGAAGAAAGCAAGAAATGACTAACGACTTGGTAGAAGCGTAGCGCCTGTAGCGCCTGTAGCTCAGCGGATGAGAGCAAGCTGTGGTGGAGGCTGAAAAGGCCCAATGTCCAGTAATCAAGATAAGGAGGTTAGTTCCAAATGAAAGAACACCAATCACCAGAAATGGCTGACGCAAAGAGAGCTATCGAGTGGGTCATTAGTGATATCGAAAGGGCCTCAATCAAAGGTGAAGCGAAGACAGCAGGTTTTATCCTCATTAGTTGCGCAATTGATTTCTTGGCTACACTCTATGCCGGGAAGGACTCAAATGGGAAAATCTATGCACGATTCATCGGTCGCTTCTTCGACAAGAACCTGTATGACGGAGATGACCTATGGCGCAATCTCAGAAATGGTGTGGTACACAATTACACCATTCACAAGTCAAAGTATGTTCTTACAGATGGTCATCCTCACCGACACGGCTTGCCGTACGACCCGGATGGGGAGAAAACCATCCTCAATTTAGAGAACTTCTTTGAGGATTTAGTCAAGGCTAAGCAGACATTCCTTGCCCTGCTTGAAGCGAGTCCAGATCTCCAGGAGAATGTCAAGAGACGGGTTTCAGAAGTTGGAGTCCTAGGGCTGGTACCATTCCCTCCAGAACTTGCATATAACGTGCGGGAGTCGAGCGGCTCGAGTACAGTGGGTGTATCATAAGTAGAGCTTCCCGGAGGATATCGAAATAGACAGAAACTCTTTCCACACCGTATTAAGAGCTCGCAATCCCAGCCATGAAAAACACAACCAGCAACCTTCCCCCCAAACTCCAACCCTTCGCCTCCCTCCTCGACGCCCAACCTCCCGAAGTCCAAGAGGCTTTCCGGTTCCTGCTAGCCACCGCCGTGCACGAGGCTGGCAAGTTTGATTTGCCGAGCGTGGCGCAGGTTGATGGGCGGCGGCACTACACATTCAGTGGCGCAGGCGAGGTGTTCAGCGTGGTGCGGCCAGGAATTAGATTACAGACCTCCGTACTTAGACGACGAGCCTGTCCGCCTGGCTTTGTCGGTTGACCTATGACCTAATGGAGTGTAAAAGCCACCTGCGTGAACTGCACAGGTGGCGTTTTGGATTAGGCCAGATTGCGCAAATGGGCCAAACGTGGTAGAACAGTGATGAAGAAGTTGACCATTGAGGACCACCCCAAGAAGCTGAAACTCGCTTGACTTTTATAACAATATCGCTATAATAGGGTGCGCTGATGGCTACAAAGCCACCTGGTTGGATGATCGAATTCTACACTGACGCCCGTGGCAAGAGTCCGGTACTTGAGTACATCAACGAGTTGCCGGATCGAGAACGGGCAAGGGTGCGCAATCATCTGCGACTGCTGCAAGAATTCGGGACAAAGCTAGGAATGCCTTACGCCAGGTCGTTGACAGAACATAGACCTCTTTGGGAACTGCGCGCGGGGGCAATCCGATTGTTCTACTTCGCTCATACAGGTCGCCGATTCATCATACTGCATGGCTTTCGCAAGAAGGGACGAAAGACCCCCCAGCGACATATCGCAGCCGCTGAGCGATATATGGCCATCTTTCTGGAGGAGGAGAAATGAAAGCCAGGACTACCGTTCGATTTGAGGATTGGGAAGCTGAGCAGATGCAAGATCCAGGATTCCGGGCTGCTGCTGAGGAACTGGAGCCTGCCTACCAGGTAGCCCGACTGCGAATCATGCGCGGTCTAACGCAAGAACAGTTAGCCGAATTGGTAGGCACCAAACAATCCAGTATTGCACGCCTGGAGAGCGGGAACACTCAGCCGAGGCTTTCCTTTCTGCAGCGCGTAGTGGAGGCGCTGGGGGGGCGACTGGAGGTGCGGATAATGCCGCAAGATAGCGCTTGAACAAGGCCGGTCCGACCAGGAGTTAGATTACAGACCCCCGTACTTAGACGACGAGCCTGTCCGCCTGGCTTCGTCGGTTGACCTATGACTTACGGAGTGGAAAAGCCACTTGCGTGAATTGCGCAGGTGGCTTTTTGGGTGTTGCCAAAAGAGCCAAAACATGATATACTATGAGCAGTTCAAAATCAAAAAATCAAAAGGACGACCCCGGTTCTCCTGAGGAGAAGGATGCCATGACGATTTCAGAGACAAAAAAGCGACCTTATTTCATCTGGAACGCTGATCTGAGCAAAGACGACGTGCGACAGGTTCTGGCCAATGGCAGCAACTATTCCCGGGTTCAGATGATGAGCACTATTCTGCACTACGCACGATTCCAGGACATCTGGGCTTATCTCAGTGTGCGCGATGTTCAAAAGTGGTTCTGGCAAATCCCGTGGCGGGATGCAGAATTGTGCGACTACTGGAGATGGGCTCTAACTCTATGGGAGTATCCACCAGATGAATGTGCTGACCCCATTGCAGCGCGACTTTCTGTATAGTTTCTTCGCTCAGCCAGCCGCAGCTCCATTCGCATTGACCGGCGGTACGGCCCTGGCAGCGTTTCACCTGCACCACCGAGTAAGCGAAGACCTTGACCTGTTCGCTGTTGCCCCATTGCGCGACGAGGAACTGCAATACTGCGAGGTGCTGGATTTCGGCTTGCGGGCGGCATTGACGGCGGGATTGAGTATCGGAGCCGCAAGTGAACATAGGAGGCCAACCACCTTGTTCCACCAGGTTTTCCTGACACGCGGCGATGAGCCTCGGCTGAAGGTTGATTTAGTGCGCGACCCTGGTCCGCTCTTCGGTGAGGTGCTGAGCTTTGATGGTGTGCAGGTGAACTCGATGCTTGATATCGCTGTCGGCAAAGTGGTGGCTATACTGGGGCGGGTCGCAGCCCGAGACTACGTGGATTTGCACTTTCTGCTTCATTCAGGCTTTGAGTTTGAGCAGTTGTTAGAACTGGCCAAGCAAAAAGACCTGGGGCTAGAGGAATTCTACCTGGGGCAGGCAATGAAAGCTGTAGAGAAAGTGTCGCCCATAGACATGCCCAGAATGCTCAAGCCTATTGATCTGGATGACATGAAACGGTTTTTTGCGACACTGGCTGAGAACCTGGTACGGCGGATCAATCCTGAACGGCAACCGTCAAACTGGACATAATGAATAAAATGGGATTGCAAAGCCACAGCGATACTGCTGACCTTGATATATCTGAAGACGTAGAGAGAGGAGAAATTGGAAGTGGCTGACAGAAAAGTCGCAACTTTGGAACAGGTCGTTTCCTTGGCCAGACAAATACCGCCCGTGGAGAAAATCCGCCTGACTTGGAAGTGGAAACGGCTTGAGCGCATGGTTCCAGAGATCGAGCGTGACATGCTCGGCCAGCGACCGCCCAGGCGCAAGTCACTGCTGGGTTTGTGTGCCGATCTGGGGCCAGCCCCCTCGGCCGAGGACATCGTCGAAGTCCGCCGCGAGATGTGGGCTGACTTTCCGAGGGAGGACATCGGTCAACTCTGACAACAGTCTGGTAATGCTACTCCATGCAGGCTCCCTCTTTCTCAGGCTTCTAGCCGGGCAACAAAATGGACACAGACCAGGCCTGGGCAGCAGATATTCGCCGCACCAGGCAGATTCGACCTTTCCCCCCAATAATTCCAAGCCTCCCCTCCTCGACGCCCAACCTCCCGAAGTCCAAGAGGCTTTCCAGTTCCTGCCAGCCACTGTCTTTGATCGGCGTGCGTGAATTGCGAGAGCAAACCATAGTTCAAGCCAGTTTGAATTTCACGATCGTCAAGCTCGTCACACTACGAAACATGCGGGGATGCAGGCTCAGATATTCAAGATGCAGAGGTCCTCACCACCTGGCTGAGCAGCAGGCGGCCGTAGGGTGGGCGTAGGGCAAACATAAGGGGAACGTCGAGCAAAGTATGGGCAATTATGGTACAATGATGAACATGTCAGTCAAATTGAGTTGCAGGTTGTATTTTCTTGAGGAGTTCCAAGCATATACATATAGTAGACGAATAGATTGTGTTTTTTGGGGGGACTCACTACGCCTTAACATGGCCTCAACAATGCTTGAACCAAGATTAGGAGGAGTTCGCGATATACTGTCGTTGTTCAGGGCTTCATTGACCAGATCAATATCGAATTCAATCTTAACTAGTTTGGCTTGAAAAAGCCGAAATCGGCGCTGGGGCCGTTGGATGGGGTTATCCCAACACTGGACAAAAGCCCGCTCTGTAATCACTTGTCAGGCGGTTTTGGCCGGTCGGGACGCCTTTCTACGGCCTTTTGGCGTTCTTTGACGACCTATCGCTGAAATTCCATTCCCACCCTGCCTTCAACTGCTTCCCGGTTTTCCCGACGTGTGACACGTGAGAGGATTTTCACCAAATATGAATATGAGCGATCATGCCGAGCTTGTCGCCGCTTTTGCCGTTGTGTTCTTCCTGGCAGTGGTCTACATCGTATACGAACTAGTCACCGTACCCTACGGGGGGCACCCCTTTGGGCATTGGATTGGAATCCTCGGCACCCTGCTAATGGTAGCGACCGAGACGCTCTACCCGGCACGCAAGCGGCTGCGCCGGCTTCACGTGGGCCGGCTGAGCACCTGGCTCTCCTTCCACATTTTCACCGGCATCGTGGGTCCGGCCATGGTCCTGATACACACTGGCCTGCAGTTCCGTGGCCTGGCCGGCATGACGATGGCACTGACCGGCCTGGTGGTCGCCAGCGGGTTCCTGGGTCGCTACATCTACACTGCCGTGCCACGCTCCATCTATGGCGTCGCCCTGGAACGCAAGGACTTGCTGGCTCAGGCTGCCATCCTCCGGACTGAGATCGCCGCCTGGAGCGCCGGAAAGCCCGCCGGGGTGCAGGCCCTGGCCGAGCAGCGGACAACTGCCGCAGCCGCCGGAAACGGAGGTCAGATCGAAATCCTCCTGCGTCCTTTCAGTGATTGGCGCTTCCGGCTGGAAATCTGGCGTGAAACGCGGCGCTGGCAGCAGGAAGAGCAATTGCGCGCGCGCGAACTGCGCAGCTTGCTCGGCCGGCAGCACGCCCTGGAGCGCCAGATCCGCACCCTGGACGCCGCGCGCCGGCTGATGAGCCTGTGGCATCTGGCACACGTGCCCATTGGAGTCACGCTCTTTGGGTCGGTTATCATTCACATTGTGGCGACGTTTTACTTTGGGGCGGCATAGACGCAAGGCGTTAACTCACGCATCACGGATCATGGAATGAAACGTCAGAATCCCTTCTTCTCACCCCTTGGCTGTCTAGGCGCGGTGGTCATGCTAATCGGTCTGGGCCTCGCCCTGGTCTTCACCGGTGGGAGGGCCTTCAGTCCCGGCCTACTTTCGGCCCAAGCCGACCGGGGAACGCCGCTGGGAGGCGCTGACAGCCACGTGACCATTGAGGCCCAATGCGCTCAATGTCACGTTCCCTTCCGAGGCATATCGGCGGACAAATGCACCGCCTGCCACATCGTGGAGGGTGAGGAGCTGGCCCGAGGCGAGGGTCTGCATGGCAAACTGATCAACGGATCCGACTGCGCCGCCTGTCACAGCGACCATCGCGGCCGCGACGCCTTGATCTCGCAAACCGATCCGGTGGGCTTCGACCACCAGTGGACCGGCTACAGCCTGGCCGTGCACCTGACCACGTACGACGACCGGCCCTTCACTTGCCGGGACTGCCACATGGGCCGGCGCTTCACCTTTGAGCAGGAAGCCTGCACCGACTGCCACGCGGGGACCGACGCTGCCTTCGTGAATGCTCATCTCAAAACTTTCGGGGAGGACTGCCTGGCTTGTCACGACGGGATAGACACCATGGCCAGATTCGATCACGAGGCTGTCTTCGCGCTGGGTGACGGGCACGCTGGCCTGGACTGCGCGGACTGCCACGACGACGGCTTTCTGGAGACCAGCTCGGAGTGCGCGGCCTGCCACGCGGAGCCAGAGTTGCATGTCGGCAAGTTTGGCACAGAGTGCGCCGTGTGCCATGCCCTCGACGCCTGGACACCGGCGCGCCTGGTGGATCACACCTTCCCGCTGTATCACGGTGGCGAGGGAGAAATCGCCTGCGCCACCTGCCACGAGGCCGATTACGTGACCTACACCTGCTACAACTGCCACGAACACGAGCCGGAACAGACCCGAATCAAGCACCTGGAGGAAGGTAT
Organism: uncultured Anaerolineae bacterium; assembly: GCA_964525665.1. GTDB lineage: Bacteria > Chloroflexota > Anaerolineae > VGOG01 > VGOG01 > CAYMKL01. Next base: position 11,773 of record CAZGKH010000076.1, read on the forward strand.
TCGCGATTTCCAGAACTGCGCTGAATGTCACCCAGCAGGACTGGAAGAAGAGGAAAGCGAAGACAGAGAGACAGCGATTGATATTCTTGCGATGGGAGGCTAAAGATTGGAGATTGTCAATCTCCGATATCTGACCACTGAGATATGTTCAAGAAACTCGCCAACTTACTAACAGACGCCGGCAGGGCCCTCAACCCCCTGCCGGAAATCTACCAGGTTCACACCGACGGCGCTCGCTGCGTGCAGTGCGGCATCTGTAGCTTCAACTGCCCGGTGGATATCCCCGTGCGCGACTACGCCCGGCAAGACCTGACCATGACCGATACGCGTTGTGTCGGCTGTGGCGTGTGCGTCCAGCGCTGCCCGCGCGGGACCCTGCGGTTCGAACCCGCCCTGCACCCGCTGGACGCTGATGTGATCCCTCTCGATCCGGTCGAGCACAACCAAAACCCAGTGACCGTAGCCCGGACTGCTTCCTTCTCCCGGTCTGCGACTCGCTACCTGATCCTGGGCAACGGCGCGGCCGGCGTCTCCGCCGCCGAAGAGATTCGCCGCCGTGACCCTAACGGCCAGATCACCCTCCTGACCCACGAACCGCAACCGGTCTATTCCCGGCCCGGTATCGCCTATCTGATCCTGAACCAGGTTTCCGAAGACCACCTGAGATCCCGCCGACCGGAGCACTACGAACGCCTGCGCCTGGAGTTGGTCTACGGCCAGGCGACCCTGCTGGACTCATCTGCCCGCCGGGTTCATCTCCTCGACGGCCGTTCCCTTGGCTATGACCGCTTGCTGCTGGCCGTCGGCAGCCGGGCCGTGCGCGCCAGG
>CAZGKH010000077.1:0-12599 GCA_964525665.1 uncultured Anaerolineae bacterium
TCGTGCTCCACGATCAGAACCGTGTTGCCCAGATCGCGCATTTCCTCCAGGGTGCGGATGAGGCGGGCGTTGTCCCGCTGGTGCAGCCCGATGGAAGGCTCATCCAAGATGTAGAGCACGCCCATCAACTGGGAGCCGATCTGGGTGGCCAGGCGGATGCGCTGGGCCTCCCCACCCGAGAGGCTCACCGCCGTGCGGTTCAGGGTCAGATAGTCCAGGCCCACGTTCTGCATGAAGCTCAGGCGAGCCTTGATCTCTTTGAGTATCCTTTGGCCAATGAACTGCTGGCGTTCGCTGAGGTGGTCGGGCAGCTCCTCGAAGAATCGCTTGGCCTCGGCCACCGACATCACCGTCACCTCAGTGACATTCCTGCCCGCCACGGTGATGGCCAGAGCTTCGGGGCGCAATCGCTTCCCCTGGCAGGCCGTGCAGGGATTATGGGTCATGTAGCCGGAGATCTTGTATTGCACGTAGTCCGAGGTGGTTTCGTTGTAGCGCCGCCACAGGTTGGGGATCACCCCCTCGAAGGCGGTCTCGTACTGCCAGCGCCGCCCCTCGCGGTTGCGGTAGTGCACCGGGATGCGCTCCTGCCCGCTGCCGTGGAGGATGACGTGCAACTGGCTCTGGGAAAGCTCCCGCACCGGCACATCCATGGGGATGTCGTAATGCTCCGCCACCGCCTGCAAAAGCTGTGCGTAGTAGCCGTCATCTCTACCGCTGCTCTGCCAGGGCTGGATGGCCCCGTCGTGCAGGGAGAGGTCGGGGTTGGGGACGACCAGGTCGGGATCAATGGCTAGTTTAGTGCCCAATCCCTGACACTCTGGGCAGGCTCCGTGGGGGCTGTTGAAGGAGAAGGTGCGTGGCTCGATCTCCGCCAGACTGACTCCGCAATGAACGCAGGCGAAGTGTTCGGAGAAGAGCATGTCCTCAGGGGGTTCGGCTGAGAGGTTGTGGACGATGACTACGCCCTCGCCCAGTTGCAGTGCTGTCTCCACTGAGTCGGCTAGACGGGAACGAAAGTCACCGAGTAATGGGTCAACGAGGAACGAGGTTTCCTCATCACTCGTTAACTCGTTACTCGTTAACTCGCTCCGCCCTGGAACGATCAACCGATCAACGACCACCTCGATGGTGTGCATCTTGTAGCGGTCTAGCTCGATCTCCTCGTCCACCTCCCGCACTTCCCCGTCCACTCGCACCCGCACATAGCCCGCCTTGCGCACATCCTCGAAGATCCCCCTGTGGTGGCCCTTGCGGTGCTTGATCAGGGGAGCCAGTACCATGATGCGGCTGCCCTCTGGCAGGTTCATGATGGCGTCCACCATCTGCTCCGCCGTCTGCCGGGTGATCTCGCGGCCGCACTTGGGGCAATGGGGTACGCCGATGCGGGCGTAGAGGAGGCGCAAGTAATCGTAGATCTCGGTCACCGTACCTACAGTGGAGCGGGGGTTGTGGCTGGCCCCGCGTTGGTCAATGCTGATGGCCGGGGAGAGGCCCTCGATTTGATCCACATCGGGCTTTTCCATCTGGCCCAGGAACTGGCGAGCGTAGGCCGATAGGGACTCCACGTAGCGACGCTGCCCCTCGGCGTAGATGGTATCGAAGGCCAGGCTCGACTTGCCCGACCCTGAGATGCCAGTGATGACAACGAGTTTGTTGCGGGGCATCTCAACCGTTATGTTCTTGAGGTTGTGCTCGCGCGCGCCTTGCACGATGAGCTTATCTTGAAGCATTACCTGACTCCAACTATTGGGGGATCGGTGGCACTGTATTGTAACACGAAAGAGACCTCAAAGCAAGCAAGCTAGGGTATATTCGATGGCCCTAGCTCGTTGGACTGAGAGATCCATTTGGCTGCATCGGAGTTGCTCAGGTGCAGCGTTTTGGAAACGATTCAGTTAGTTTGTTCGCTCGTCTCCCCCGGTATGTCAAAGCGATAGCCCACCCCGCGCACCGTGTGCAAATACGTTGGAATCCTTGGGTTTTCCTCTATCTTCTCCCGCAGCCAGTGGATATGGACGTCCAAAGTTCTGGTATCGCCCATGTAATCGGTTTTCCAGACCTTCTTCATCAAGAACTTGCGGCTCAGAACCCGCCCTGGGCTGCGCATAAACATTTTTAACAATTCGAATTCCTTAGGATTCAATCTTCGCTCTTTGGTTCCATTGTTGACATGTCGCGTTCCCAAACTCAGAGTTAATCCGCCCACCTGCAGGATCTTGCCCTCATCACTCCTAAAAATTCTCCTGATGCGATTGAACAACTTTCGAGAGGTGAAAGGAGGCGTCAGAACAAAAGTGGCTCCCATCACATCCTCGCCTATTTTGACCTCGGGCAAGATTAAGATAACGGGGATCTCGGCGACTTCCTTGCGCAAGGCTTGGCAGATTTTTCGCCTATCCATCCTGGGAGATGTAGCGTTCAATATGATTAAATCGGGCATCTCGGAAGCTGCTTTCTGGACAGCCTCTTGCTCACTGCGAGCCAGCGATACTTCGTACTTCCTCCTCTCCAGGCTTTGAAGAATCCAGTCTACCGAAGAATCAGCTTCTTCGATGAGCAAAAGGACCTTTTCTTCCTCGCTTTTCAAGATTCTCTTGATGCGATTGAACAACTTTCGAGAGGTGAAAGGAGGCGTGAGGACAAAAGTGGCTCCCATCACCTCCTCGCCCATTTTGACCTCAGGCAAGATCAAGATAATGGGGATGTCGGAGACCTCCTCGTGCAAGGCTTGGCAGATTTTTCGCCCGTCCATTCTGGGAGATGTAGCGTTCAATATGATTAAGTCGGGCATTTCGGAAGCTGCTTTCTGGACAGCCTCTTGTTCACTGCGAGCCAGCGATACTTCGTACTTCGTTCTCTCCAGGCTTTGAAGAATCCAGTCTACCGAAGAATTAGCTTTTTCGACGAGCAAAATGCTTGCAGTCATTGCTTTTTCCTATTCAGCTACAGAGGTATTCCTCATGAACTTCGGGTAGCAACGGCATTTCGGCAAAAAGGCGGGGATGAATGAGAAGAGTCTTGCCGGAAGGGAGCAAGCCATAGAGGAACATATTATAGCTCATTATCTTCTTTAAGGCAACTATGTGGAATCGTCACGGCAGGTTACCATACATATCCCACAGTTATCGCTACTTATAGTAGATTAGGTTCGTGAAGAACCCAATATATTGTAGTCGTGGGCTTTCTACTAGATACGAAAGGCTTCCACGAGCGGATGTCAGCCAGTCTCTCTGTTCTCGGACCCACGAAGCGGGTTCTCAACTCTGGGTTTGTTGACCTTTTGCCTCCCCCATAGTATAATCGGTTCGCCGCTGTGAGGAGCTGAAATGTACGAAAGGCGCTGGATGTAATGAGCAGGTTTGATAGAGACAAGCTCCTAACCTTGATTGTAATCATCGGGTTGTTTAGCCTGGCTACCCTTTTCTTCTGGCCGGTTATCTTCGGCGGCAAAACCCTCCTGCCCACCGACAACCTTTTCACTTTTGAGCCCTGGCGATCTTTTGCCGATGATTTTGGCGTCTCCGTGCCCCACAACGAGCTTCTGAGCGACTTGATCCTGGAGAACTATGCCTGGAAGCGTTTCATCGTTCAGTCCATTGAAGCCCGCCAGATTCCCCTTTGGAACCCCTACCTCTTCGCCGGCCTACCTTTCCTGGCGGCAGGCCAACATTCCGCGCTATACCCCTTCAGCATTCTCTTCTACGTTTTGCCCATTGCTTCCGCCTATGGCTATTTCACTGTCCTGCAGCTCTTCCTGGCCGGCCTGTTCGCCTTCATCTATGCTCGGGTCATAGGCCTGGGTCGCCTGGGAGCCGCCGTGACCGCCATCACCTACATGTTCAGCGCGTTCATGGTTGTCAGCGTGGTGTTCACCATGATCATCGCCGCCGCCGCCTGGCTTCCATTGCTTCTGGCGATGATAGAGCTGATCATCCAGAAGGCCGAAGGCAGAGCTTCCCCCCCAACTTTGGGGGGGATTGAGGGGGGGTATTCTCCTCCACTCCTCTACGTCGTTTGCGGCGCCGTCGCTCTCGGCTTTCAGCTTCTAGCCGGTCACATAGAGATCTCGTACTACGTGCTGCTGATCATGGCCTTCTACGCCGTCATCAGGCTTGTGCGAATCAGCGAATCAGCGCATCAGCGCATCGGCAAAGTGGGGCGAGCCCTCTTCTGGTTAATGGTCATGGTCGTCCTGGGCCTGGGCCTGGGGGCGGTGCAGCTTATCCCCCTCTACGAGCTGGTGAGCAGCAGCTTCCGGCAGAGTTCGGCCAGTTACCAGCAGGTGGTGGGCTGGGCTTACCCCCTCCGCCGCTTCATCGCCTTCCTCGTCCCCGATTTCTTCGGCAACCCGAGCCACCACAACTACTTCGATGTTTTCAGCCGCCAGGCAGTTAACGTGACCAGGGATTACTATGGCAACCCGATCAACACCATCTACTGGGGGATCAAGAACTACGTCGAGGGGGGCAGCTATGTTGGCATCTTGCCCCTGCTACTGGCCCTGCTCGCCGTTTTCAGACGGCGTAACAAATATGTTTGGATCTTCGCTATCCTGGCTGCCATCTCCCTGGCTTTTGTGTTCGGCACTCCTCTCTATGCTCTGCTCTTTTACCTCTTGCCCGGCATCAAGCAGTTGCACTCGCCTTTCCGGTGGATATTCCCCTACACGCTGAGCCTAGCGGTGCTGGCGGGCATCGGAGCAAATCACAAATTCGCAATTCGCAATTCGCAATTCGCAATTATTCGCAAGTTGGGCCGGCTTGCCCTTCTGGCCGGCCTCGGCTTGATGGCTGCTCTGGGCCTCAGTCTCCTCTTTCCGGATATCGTTGTTCCCCTCGCTGAGCGGGTCATGCTCAGTCTAGCCAAGGCCCCCGAAGCCTTCGCCGATGGGCGGATGTTCTACTCCTACGAGTTCCGCAACCTGCTTATCTTCGGGCTATTCCTGGCCTCCAGTGGTGCGGTGTTGCTTCTCGCTCGTCGCTCAGTTCGCCTGCCGCAAGCCCTGGGGGGGTATGAAGTCTGGAAGCCTTTGGCTTTGCTGATCCTGATCGGCGATGTTTTCGTTTTCGGCCACGGCTTCAACCCAGCCACTGATCCCGCGCTTCTCGATTTCAAGCCGCCGGTGGTGGAGTTCCTCCAGCAGGACAAGTCCCTCTACCGCATCACCACCTATAACGCCCCCGGCGAGAAGACCTTCAATGCCAATGTGGGCATGTTTTATGAAATCAGCGACGTGCGCGGCTACGACTCCATCATCCCCAGGCAGTACACAGACTACATGGGCCTCATCTACGCCCAGTCAGAACTCCAATACAACCGCATCGCCCCCATCTACACTGATACTTGGCAGGCATTGGACTCACCGCTGTTGGACCTGCTCAATGTCAAATACGTCCTGACCACCCAAGAGATCGAGAACTCCAAGTACACCCTGGTCTACGACGAGGAACTGCGCGTCTACCGCAACGAAGGAGTCATGCCCCGCGCCTTTTCCCTGCCCGCAAGCTGCACCATCGTGACCGACAATGTAGCGAACGCCCTGCAAACCCACGACCCGCGGCAGCATGTGATACTGGAAGTTGGAAGTTGGAGATTGGAAGTTGGAAGCCAACAGTCGGAAGATCTTGCGACTTGCGACTTGCGACCTGCGACCGTCACCTTTTACACTCCCAACGAAGTTCTCATTGACGTGGAGCTGGAAGAGCCTGGGTTGCTGGTCCTGGCCGATAGCTATTTCTCCGGCTGGAAAGCCTTCCGCCGACCACTAGGGGCCGGGGAGGATGAGGAGAAGGAGCTGGAAATCTACCGCGCCGATGGCAATTTCCGAGCGGTTTCCGTTCCGGCTGGCCAATGGACGGTGCGTTTTAAGTACACGCCCATGTCCGTCAAGCTGGGGCTATTCGTCAGTTTCATGGCCGGGCTGGTGCTGGTCTTGCTGCTGGGCTACTGGCTGTGGCGACGACTCTATCGAAGAAGCATTGAGGACTCCGATGCCACGCGGGTGGCCAAGAATAGCCTGGCCCCTATCGTCCTGCAACTGATCAACAAGCTCATCGAGACCGCCTTCGCCGCGCTGATGCTGCGTATCCTCGCCCCCGATGCCGCCGGGAAGTACTATTTCGCCATCACTATCTGGGTCTGGCTGGACATCTTCACCACTTTTGGACTGAACATCCTGTTACAGCGGGAGGTGGCCAAGGATCGCACCCTGGGCAACCGGTACCTGGCCAACACCACCATCCTGCGTCTGATCCTCATCGCCATCGCCGCACCTCTGTTGGCCGTCTTCATCGGCGCGCGCCAGCTCACTCGTCCCCTGGCTGGCGATACCATCACCGCCATCGTGCTCTTGGCTGTGGGTCTGCTTCCCGGCAGCCTGGCCAATGGCTTCACCGCCGTCTTCAACGCCTTCGAGAAGATGGAGTACCCGGCGGCCGTCACCACGTTGACCACGGTGTTGAAAGTCGTGCTGGGCACCCTGGTCCTACTGCTTGGTTGGGGCTTCGTCGGCCTAGCGGGGCTCTCCATCGTGATCAACGTCATCACTGCGGCCATCCTCCTCTACCTGCTGATCCGCACTAGATTGCTACCAAGGGGCGTCCCCGCCCCGCACGCCTTCGAACTCGATTTCTCCTTGCAGCGCCAGATGGCCAGCCTCTCCTGGCCGCTGATGCTCAATAACCTCCTTTCCGCTTTCTTCTTCAAGGTAGACGTAGCCTTGTTGGAAACGATGCGGGGAAGCACGGTGGTCGGGCTGTACAGCGTGGCCTACAAGTTTATGGACGCCCTGCAAATCCTCCCCGCCTCCTTTGCCATCGCCGTCTTTCCCCTCATGTCTCGCTATGCGGACTCGGCCAAAGACTCGCTAATGCGGGCTTATCTCCTGTCCGTCCGCCTGCTGGTCATCATCGCCCTGCCTATCGCCATTGTCACCACCGTCCTGGCCGAGCCTTTGGTCTATCTCCTGGGCGGCTCTCAGTACCTCCCCGATTCGCGCATCGCCCTGCAACTGATGATCTGGTCCATACCCATCGGCTTCATCAACAGCGTCACCCACTACGTCCTCATCGCCCTGAACCAGCAGCGTTTCCTGACCAGAGCCTTCGCCATTGGCCTGGTCTTCACCGTTGCAGCCAATGTTGTATTCATCCCCATCTACAGCTACCAGGCTTCGGCCCTCATCCACCTCTTCTCCGAGCTGGCCCTGCTGCTGCCTTTCTACTATTGCTTGCGCAAGCATCTGGCCCCGGTGTCCTGGGGGAAGCTGCTCTGGCGGCCGACCCTGGCGGCCGCGCTGATGGGCGGTCTGTTGGTGCTGTTGCGCGAGGCGAGCCTTCTTTTAACCGTACCCTTGAGTGTCTTGATCTACGTACTGGCCCTGATCCTACTGAGGACCTTCAGCGAGGAGGAGACAACCCTGTTCAAGAGCTTGTTGTCCTTTGGCCCTGGTTAGAACACAGATGGGCAGGATTAACGGATCAAGGGAATCCGTTAATCCTGCCCATCCGCTGTTCTTCCCAAAAAAGATTAGAGGCTGCCTTACGCCGCGTTCCTCCTGCCTTTCCTCCACCGGCGCCAGATCAGACCCAGGATGATGAAGGGAATGGCAATGAGTGCCAGGGTGGGCAAGACGTAGATGATCAGCCAGATAGCGATATCTACGATGCGCTGGAGGGTTGTGACCAGGGTTCGCAGCGCATTGGCGGCAGTACCGGTTGGCCGCCAGCCGGCGACGACGAGGGGCTTGGCCAACACGTCGGGAATCAATTCGACGTTGATGGTGGCCATGGCCGTCATCTTCTCCAGGTATTGCATCCGCCCTTTGAGCTGCTCGATCTGCCCCCTGATGTTGGTTAGCTCACGATGGACGGCCAGAACATCCTCGGCCTTGCCCGTCCGCTCGCGCACTTCGGTGAGGAGCTCCAACAGCTCGGTCTCGGTGGCCTCCAGGTTGCGCAGCCGGGCGTCGAGGTCGGTGTACTCCTCGGTCACGTCCTGGGTGGAGACGTTTCTGCTCTCGACCTTGATGGCCAGGTCCTTGAGTTGGGCCATGGCCGCGTCGAATTCCCCAGACGGCACGCGGATGGTCAGACGAGCCCGCAGTTGGTCATCCTGGTACCAGGAACTGGAGTTGACCACGTAGCCCCCCACGTCTTTGGCGATGGCCTCGACCTTCTCCAGGCTCTCCTCCGCGTCCTTCACGATCAGGGAGACATCTCCTGTCCAGATGATCATGCGCTCTTCGACGGATTCCTGCACCCAATCGGTATCGGCCCGTGGGGCGCCAGGCACAGCCGCCACTTCCCTCTCGACCTCCACAGCCTCGACTACCCTCTTCTCGACAGGCACCTCACTCGAGATCACCTGGGGCGCGCGCGCCGGAGCGCAGGCCGCAACAGAGGCCAGCACAGCTACGATTGCGACCAAATAGAATACCTTTCTCATTTTGCTTTCCTCCTTCTTTGATCTCACTGATGAGACGCCATGGAGCATCAAAAGGTTCCCCACACTTTACCACCCGTATCCCAAACGGATTATGAGCCGCGCCGGCAGATCCTTCTCCACCATCCTCGTCTGAGTGATCGCGATGGGGTACGACACACGCCGATACTCCAGGGTGAGTTCATCAGAGTCGAAGATGGCGTAGCTGGCACGAGGGTCGCCGTCGCGAGGCTGCCCTACGCTGCCCGGGTTGATGATCAAGCGCTCCTCGCCTAAGACGAAGGGATCATCAAGGGGTGGTATCACCGTGTCGCAAGCCTGAGCGGGGTTTTCGGGACTATGGCGATAGATAATCGGGACATGGGTGTGCCCCACAAAGCAAAACCGTGTGTCGTAATGCTCGAAGTTAGCCTCGGCGATGGAGGGATACAGAATATATTCCCAGATAGAATGACGAGGGCTTCCGTGTACCAGCGTGAAGTCCCCCTCGACCAGGCTCTGGGGTAAGGTCTCCAGGTATTCCAGGTTAGAGGGCGACAATTGCTCTCTGGTCCATTGGCAGGCTTTTTTAGCATCGGGATTGAAATCCTCGGTGTCCATCTTGCCCAGCGAGGCCCAATCGTGATTGCCGACCACGCAGACGTGCGGCAAAGCTCGCAGTTGCTCAACGCACTCGTTGGGGTCGGGACCGTAGCCTACCACATCGCCCAGGCACCAGACTTTGTCGAAAGAGCCAGCGTCGGCGAGGACGGCTTCGAAAGCTGCTAGATTGGAATGAATGTCGGAGATGATCAAGTAACGCATGTCATATCCTCAAATCAGCGATCCTCCGTTGGGCGAAGGTCTCCGACCGAGCCCAAAGACCCAACGGCTACGGTCAGGAGACCTTGCCGAACACCGGGAGACCTTGCCGAACATCAGGTACTGAATCAGCAAGTCTGAACGATGTCGGCGATTTTCTGCCCCAGGTGTACGCTGTAGTTCATGCCCCGGTCCTCGGGATAGATCTGGGTGGTATTGGCGAGATACAATCCCTTGATGGGCGTCTGGTGGGCGGGCACTTGCTGGGAGTAGTTGCAGGTAACGATGGGCTGTCCCGAGTCGTCGCGGAAAAGCCAGCTCTCCTCCACCCAATCCAGGTCGAATTCAGAGTTGATGCGCTGAACGTGGGGCAGGTACTCTCGCAGGAGTTCGTCCTGGGAAAGAGAGAAAAGCGGGCTGTCCAAAGACAAGTAGTTGGAGAGGTACAGAACCGTCTTGCCGCCGTAGACTTCTGCTGGAATGTAGTTGGTGTGCTCGATGGCAGCCACGAAGGGGATGCTGGGATCGCTGATGTTCATCCAGTAGATGTGGCTGAGCGGCCTCTTCAGCTTCAACACCAGGCAGAGCGCACTCTGGTACTTAGCGTCCGTCAGTTTCCCGACATAGTCAGAGGGGAGCTCCGGCGCCATGTCGGTGAAGATGAAGGAGGGGACAGTGGCGATGATGGTATCAAAGTTTAGAGTTTTGGGTTTCGAGTTTCGAGTCGCGAACCTTGAAGCTTGAAACGTGAGTCCGATTGCTTTGCCATCTTCCACAACGACTCGATCAACGGGCGAGTTGGTGTGGGCCTCGCCTCCTAGCTCCTTGATCTGCTTCTCTAGCTCGTCAATCAGGAGTTGGAAGCTGCCCTCCATGTAGCCCAGTTGCTCCTTCTGCATCCCCTTGGGGCGGGAGCCGAAGCGGAGGCGCATCTTGCCCCAGAACCAGGTCATGGATACCTGATCGTAACTGTCGCCAAACTTGCTTCGCAATAGCGGCTCCCAGATGGCGTTGTAGACGCTTTTCCCCGCGTATCTCTCAAGCCACTCTTTGGCAGTGATGCTCTCGTACTTTCGCCAGTCGGCCTGGCGCTGGAGGTAGACGGAGACGAGACCGGCCCACAGGCGGTTGGGCAGGCTCAGGGGGGTGAACCGCAGCAGGTCCAGGGGGGTGACGAAGTCGTAGACCCTGCCGCCGTGAAAGAGGCCCACCTGAGAGTCAATCCAGCGCATCCTGGGCGAGAGGCCCAGTTCGTTGATGAGCCCGAGGATGTGGCGGTCGCTGGTGAAGAGATGGTGATAGAACCTCTCCAGGCGAGTCCCCTCGATGGGGAAAGTTCCAGCCTGGCCGCCCAGTTCCGCCCCTTTCTCAAAGACGGCTACATCGTGTCCCTTCTTGGCCAGCTCATAGGCCGCTGTCAGCCCGGCGATCCCTCCGCCGACAATGCCAATTCTCATTGATCTGCATTCCTTTGACGTGAAACAAAGGCCCACCTTTCTCGTGCAGTGGGCCCTTCTCGTTGCCATCGCACACGATCCAGGTTAGGAAGCCATAGCGTATTGCCTGCGGTGGGCAACCCGGCGGCAGACATCCTCGACCAGTTGCCGGTGCATCTTCTGCTTAACGTTGTGTACGGTAATCCCTACCACTTCATCGGTCTCTCCATCATAACGTAGCATCACTCCATCCAACTCGTCAATGTCGCCGTAGTAGGTAGGGCCGACCGATGAAGCGAAGGTTATATAGAACATGTCCTGAATCTCATCGTATTCAAAGAAGACACTCTGCCCATCGGCCAAAGTTAGTGTGTTCATAGCACCTTACCTTTCTTCACATGATCAACAAAGTACACGGAACTGACAAAGCCAGTCTTTTCTCCCCCGCGCTCCACCGGGTAGAGATATTTTCGGCCGTTATCGGTCATTCCATGCTCCTGACTTTGTTCACCAATATACCAGACGTGTTGCTATTTGTCAAGTGGCAGCATCTGTGGTCTATCCGCCGGCCTTACCTCTGCCGCCATTCCAAACTCTGCCCACGAGACGCTCTCCCGCCACATGTAGTATGCCCCCAGCGCGGTGATGGGGAACCACAACGCCGCGTGCAGGATCAGGGTGTAAGCCGTGGCCTCCTCAGGGTTTACGCCGTAGGTGGCCAGGACAGCGATGCCAGGAGCGTCGAAGGTGCCCACGTAGCCGGGGCTGGAGGGAATCGTAGTGGCCAGATTCACCACGCCGTTCATCAGCATCAACACGTAGAAAGGCACGCTGAAATCGAAGGCGTGCATTACGAACCAGTACTTGACCGTTTCCGCCAGCCAGATCACCAACGAGGTGACGAAGATCATCAACACGTCCCTGCCGCTGCGCAGGGAGTGTAGACCCTCCACGAAGCGATCCAGCAGCCTGCGGGCCGGCTCCCGAAATCGCGTTGGCAACAGTCGCTCAATGAACCAGTTATAAACCACCTGCGAGCGCTGGGGCGAGATGGCCATGACGAAGAAAACGGCCAAAGCTCCGAAGAAAAGCAAGCTGGCGAGGACGACCACCTGCCTGAGCCACGGCTGCATGGGGACGAAGGGCAGGGAGAAGAAGACGAACAGAAGCATGACCACGCCATCGAAAATGCGCTCCACCACGATGGTGGCCAGGGATGCGCTGATGCTCACCCCTTCCTTCTTTTTGAGAACGTAGGCCCGGATGACCTCGCCAGCGCGGGCGGGATAGACATTGTTGCCCATGTAGCCGATGCAGACCACCGGGAAGAGACGAACCAGGGGCACGGGCATCATGGGGCGCAGCAGGTAGTGCCAGCGCCAGGTGCGGGCCCAGACGCCGAAGAAATAGACGGCCACGCCAGGGACGAGCCACCAATACCTGGCCGTCTTCAAGGCCAGCCAGACCTGGGCCAATTCCATGCGGCTCAGGACAATGTAGAGAAAGATGGCGCTGATGATCAAACCGAGCCAGAATTGCCATCTCTTGAGCATAATTTCTCTCCTCAATTATTGGCTAATTTTACCACATCATGGGAAAAGAAACAAAAAGGGGGTATCGGCTTGCCCGATACCCCGCATGATCAGCTTAGGGCCGTCTATGCTGCGGCCTCTTCCCCCGGCGCAAGCATCACCCCCATGATCTTCTCCAGAGCCATGGTGTGGCTGCACACGCCCCGCTTGGCAAAGAAATTGCAGCCGCAGCCCCATTGTCCCTCGTCGTAGGTGATCTGATACGTGCCGTGCGATCCCTTGAAAGTGACCTGGAACTCGTTGAAAGTGATCCTGTCGAGCTCCTGGGCGTAGCGCTTGGCCTTTTGGATCTTGCCGATCATACCTGAGTCCATTTTTGCCTCCT
>CAZGKH010000078.1:0-12550 GCA_964525665.1 uncultured Anaerolineae bacterium
TGTGTCCCATCTAACTTGTCGGTTTGAGGCGAAGCTTCGCTGGACGCTTACAAAACGATTTCCGCGTCTGGAGGTCAAGAAATGGACACCCTTTTCAACGATCTAGGCATGAATCTGGGCAATCTCGCCAGGCTTTCCAACGCCGTGACCCGTTCCATCAGTGCGGAGAACCCCACTGGTGCCAAAGGGCAAGGCGGAATGGCGACCGAGGGCACTGGAGCCATCGCTGCCCGCGAGTTGGGCCGGGGGTGGAAAGTCTCGCCCTGCATCACTCTGGCCGGCAACGGCGTCGTCGTTCTGGCCGATATCGAAGGCCCAGGCGCTATTCAGCATATCTGGATGACAGTCAACCCTGCTGTCTGGCGGCGGTTGGTTCTGCGCTTCTACTGGGATCGAGAAGAGACCCCATCTGTGGAAGTGCCCATAGGCGATTTCTTCTGCAATGGCTGGGGTGTACACTGCAACGTCAATTCCCTCCCCATCGCCGTCAACCCGGCAGGTGGCTTCAACAGCTATTGGGAAATGCCCTTCCGCCAACACGCCTACATCACTATCGAAAACCTGAGCCCGGACGAAGTGCAGGGTTTCTTCTACCAGATAGATTACACGCTGACCGACCTCCCGACAAGCCATCGTAGTGAGCTTATCGAACGATCAGGGCAGGCTGTGCTAGCCGACCGGGGCTACTTCCATGCCCAATGGCGGCGTAACAACCCACTGCCGTACGGGGAGGTGCACACGCTGCTGGACGGTATCCAGGGCCAGGGTCACTACGTCGGCACGTACATCGCCTGGGGTTCCAACAACAGCGGCTGGTGGGGCGAGGGCGAGATCAAGTTCTACCTGGACGGCGATACAGACTGGCCGACCATCTGCGGCACCGGCACGGAAGATTATTTCGGAGGCGCCTGGTGTTTTGAGCAACCGCAGGGTGAGTACGGCATCTACTCCACGCCGTTCTTGGGTCTGCCTCAGGTGATAAGACCCGATGGTCTGTACCAAAGCCAGCAGCGCTTTGGCATGTATCGCTGGCACGTGATGGATCCCATCCGCTTTCAACAAGACCTGCGGGTAACCATTCAGGCTTTGGGTTGGCGTTCAACCCTGGAGGGCAAACGCCGCTATCTGCCTTTACAAGACGACATCGCCTCCACTGCCTTTTGGTATCAGACTGAGCCTCACGCGCCGTTCCCCCAACTGCCCACTTTTAACAACCTGGAGGTGATTTAGACACACGAGACGAAAGACAGACACGCCAACACCATCTGAGGCAAGGCTCATAAAAGATCACCCAAATTATCCGAGAGGAGAAAGAAAGATGAATAAATACACCTTGGGGCTTGATTTTGGCACCGAATCTGCACGGGCTGTATTGGTAGACGTCGCCACAGGCGAAACTGTAGCCACGGCCGTCCACCCGTATGGCGACGGTGTGATTGACGAGGTCCTACCGGGAAGCAATGTGGCACTTGCCCCCGATTGGGCCCTGCAGAACCCGGACGATTGGCTGGCTGCACTAGAGGCCACCATTCCGACTGTCTTGGCCGAAAGCAGCATCCGTCCCGAGTCGGTGATAGGGTTGGGTGTAGATTTCACGGCCTGTACTGTCCTGCCCACCACAGCCGGCGGCGCGCCGCTCTGCACTCTGGATGCCTACCGGGAACGGCCTCACGCCTGGGCCAAGCTGTGGAAACATCATGCTGCCCAACCCCAAGCCGACCGGGCGAACGAGTTGGCGCTGGCCCGCGACGAATCATGGCTGCCTCGCTACGGTGGCAAGATCTCGTCGGAATGGCTGATGCCCAAGGCATTGCAGATGCTGGAGGAAGCCCCAGACCTGTACGCTGCCGCCGATCACATCGTCGAAGGAGCAGACTGGATCGTCTGGATGCTGACGGACACTCTGGCTCGTAACGCCTGCGCTGCTGGGTACAAAGCCACCTGGCACAAGACAGATGGCTTCCCCTCGACCGACTTCCTGGCCGCGCTCCATCCAGATCTGGCTGATCTCTACCGCGACAAGCTTGCCGGGCCGGTGATCGCGCCAGGACGAAAGGTCGGCGAACTGACCGCAGCCTGGGCTGAGCGGTTGGGCCTGGCAGAGGGCACGCCGGTGGCCGCGCCCATCATTGACGCCCACGCGGCCGTGCCCGGTGGCGGGGTCAGTGGGGCGGGTACGATGTTCATGATCATGGGCACCTCTACCTGTCACATGCTGATGGCCGACGACGAGATGTTGGTGGAGGGGATTGCTGGCGTGGTTGAAGATGGCATCGTGCCCGGGTTCTTCGGCTATGAAGCAGGCCAAGCCGGGTCGGGCGACATCTTCGCCTGGTTCGTGGAAAACGGCGTGCCACCGGCCTATCACCAGGACGCTGCCCGCCAGGGAACATCATTGCACGACGTGTTGGCTCAAAAGGCGGCGGCCCTACGCCCTGGCGAGAGCGGGCTGCTGGCCCTCGATTGGTGGAACGGCAACCGCTCCACGCTGGTGGATGCCGAGCTGAGCGGCCTGCTCATCGGCTGCACACTGGCCACCAAAGCCGAGGAGATATATCGAGCCCTCATCGAGGCCACCGCCTTTGGCACGCGGATCATCATTGAGGCCTTCACCGACCAGGGCATCCCCGTGAGATCAATTGTAACCGGCGGCACCCTCGCAAAAAACGCCCTCCTCATGCAAATCTACGCCGATGTGACCGGCCGAGAGATGGCCGTAGCTGGGGCTGATCAAGTCACAGCCCTGGGCGCGGCAATGCTGGGCGCAGTGGCCGCCGGGCAAGCTGGCGGTGGCTACAACTCCCTGGCCGAAGCAGTGACGCGAATGGTTCCACCACCGGCCAAAGTGTATCGCCCCATCTCGGAGCATCTGGCCCCCTACGATGCACTATATGCCGAATACCGACGCCTGTATGGCTATTTTGGCCGAGGCGAAAACAACGTGATGAAAGTGCTGCGCAGTTTGCGCAGGGGATAAAGGAGGACAGGCTATGGCAGGCAACGAAGGTGTCAAAACGCGGCTCCCTCAAAACAGATTGGTCGGCGAAATGCCCAAGATAGGCATTCGCCCTGTCATTGATGGCCGGTTGGGAGGGGTCAGAGAGTCACTGGAAGGTCAGACGATGGCGCTGGCCCAAGCCGTGTCGGAGTTTCTGACGGCCAACCTGCGCCATGCCAACGGCCTGCCAGTGGAGTGCGTCATCGCTGACACCTGTATCGGCGGCGTGACGGAGGCTGCTCAAACCGCCGAAAAGTTTGCCAGGGAGGGCGTGGGCGTCTCGCTGACAGTGACGCCCTGCTGGTGCTATGGGTCCGAAACGATGGACATGGCCCGCTACATCCCTAAGGCAGTGTGGGGCTTCAATGGCACCGAACGTCCTGGCGCAGTCTATCTGGCGGCGGTTTTGGCGGCGCACAATCAAAAGGGGCTGCCGGCTTTCAGCATTTACGGGCGCGACGTCCAGGATGCCGGGGACACCTCGATTCCGGTCGACGTGCAAGAAAAGCTGCTGCAATTCGCCAAGGCAGGATTGGCCGCAGCGTCGCTGCGCGGCAAGTCGTACCTGTCTATGGGCGGCGTTTCCATGGGCATTGCCGGCTCCATCGTGGATCACGCCTTCTTTGAAGCCTATCTGGGGATGCGGGTGGAAACGGTGGACATGACCGAATTCACGCGCCGAATCGAGGAGGGCATCTACGACGAGGAAGAGCTTGGCCGCGCCCTGCATTGGGTGAAAGCCAATTGCCGGGAAGGGCAAGACTACAATCCGCCAGAAGCTCAGCACAGCAGGACGCAAAAGGACCGGGACTGGGAATTCGTGGTGAAGATGACCATCATCGCCCGCGACCTGATGGTCGGCAACGTCCGCCTGGCAGACCTGGGCTACGGCGAAGAGGCGCTGGGGCACAATGCCATTGCCTCCGGCTTCCAGGGACAGCGGCAATGGACCGATCACTACCCCAACGGCGATTTCCTGGAGGCGATCCTCAACTCCTCCTTCGATTGGAATGGCCTTCGGGAGCCTTTCGTCGTGGCCACGGAAAACGACTGCCTCAACGGGGTAGTCCTGCTGTTTGGGCATCTCCTGACCAACACCGCGCAGATCTTCGCCGACGTGAGAACCTACTGGAGCCCGGCAGCGGTCAAGCGAGTGACGGGGTACGATCTGGCCGACCTGGCGGCGGACGGGGTGATCCACCTGATCAACTCCGGCTCCGCCACCCTGGACGCCACCGGCCAGCAGACGATTGACGGGAAGCCAGCCATGAAGCCCTTCTGGGACGTCACGTCGGCGGAGGTCGAGAAGTGCCTCGACGCGACGGCCTGGTACCCTGGGATTCTGGAATACTTCAGGGGAGGCGGCTTTTCCTCCGGTTTTCTGACCCGTGGGGGCATGCCGGTCACCATGTCCAGAGTCAACCTGGTCAAGGGACTTGGCCCGGCCCTGCAGATTGCGGAGGGGTACACCGTGGACCTGCCGGAGGAGGTACACCACACCCTGAATGAGCGCACCAACCCCACCTGGCCGACCCACTGGTTTGTCCCGAATCTGACGGGCAGCGGGCCGTTCCGGGACGTCTATTCAGTGATGTACAACTGGGGAGCCAACCACGGCGCCCTCAGCTACGGCCACATCGGCGCTGATCTGATCACCCTGGCCTCCATGCTGCGCATCCCGGTCTACATGCACAACGTGCCCGAGGAAAAGATCTTCCGGCCCAGCGCCTGGACCGCCTTCGGCGCCATGGACCCGCTGGGCGCCGACTTCAGAGCTTGCGCCAATTTCGGGCCGTTGTATGGCCGATACTAGGATTGCATCAATAACATGATGAAAATGTCATCCTATGAAGTTGTGCGCCGCGTTATCGAGTTCGAGAGACCCGCGCGCCTGCCCCTGCGCTTCGATGAGCTGGGAGTGAGCGATACTCATACCGTCGGCTGGAATCAGATTGGCACGGGCGACAAGGCCCTGCGCGAATCCACCGACGAGTGGGGCTGTGTGTGGAGGCGCACCGAGGTGGACAACATGGGTCAGGTGAAGGGCCATCCCCTGGCGGATTGGCGCGCCCTGGCCCATTTCCACTGGCCTGACCCCGACGACCCGGCGTTTTACGAGGGCATGGAAGAAGGCTTTGAAGGCTCCGAAGGTAAGTACGTGACCACCGACATCTTCATGCTGCTGTTCGAGCGCATGCACACTCTGCACGGCTTCGAGAACACCCTGGTGGACCTGTACCTGGAGCGCGAGCGGATTGAGATGCTGGCCGACCGTATCGTGGAGTTCAATCTGGGCATCATCGGGAATATCTCGCAGCGCTTCCCTGGCCTGATCCACGGTCTCCAGTTCACTGACGACTGGGGGACGCAGCAGAACGTGTTCATCAGACCCGAGTTGTGGGACGAGTTCTTCGCGCCTCGCTATGGGCGGATATTTGACGCCATCCACGAGGCAGGGTGGCACGTGTGGATGCATTCCTGCGGCAAGATCAACGCTATTCTGGGAAGACTGATTGAGACCGGAGTGGACGTCATCAACCTGCAGCAGCCCCGCGCTCTGGGGATTGAGGAGATCGGCCAGGAGTTCCGGGGGCGCATCTGCTTTGAGTCCCTGTGCGATATCCAGCACACATTGCCTTTCAAGGGAGCAGAGGGGATCAGGGAGGAGGCGCAGTTGCTTCTCGAACACTGGGCAACCCCCGACGGCGGCTTTGTCCTCTCGGACTACGGGGACGGGCAGGCCATCGGCGTTGCTCTAGAGAAGAAGCGGATCATGTTAGACGCCTTTCTGGAAGCGGACCCCTGGCGGGGAGTTGAATCGTTCGAGGGAACGAAGCACGGATCGCCTCGTCGCCGCAGCGCGTTCAGCAGGCGCGTATAGTCAGGGTTTGGTTCCCAGGGCCAGTTACGAATCTTCACTCAAGCTCGGCGATGTAGATCTCAAAGGGAGCTATGAACACCTGGGAGAGATCGTCCGTATCGTCATCACGCGCCTGGCTGGAAAAGAGAAGTCGGGCTGCATGGGCGTCCAGATCGAAACTGAGGGTATGAGTCTGATTGGACATGTTCAACACGACCAGGCAAGTCTGGCCAGCCTGTCCTGAGCGTAGTCGAAGGGCTGTCGAAGGGTCGGCTTCGCTGCTGCGCAGAAACGCGAGGTAGTCTACCGCCTCCTCGTGCAGCGGCGTGTAGTCGCCAGCAATGAGAGCGGGGGTCTCTTTGCGCAGGCGCAGCATTTGTCGGTAAAAGGTCAGCAGCGAGTCGGGGTCGCCCAGTTGGTCGGCGACGTTGACGCCCTGGGCATAGCTGGGGTTTATCGGCAGCCAGGTCCGCACACCGGCCGGACTGAAGCCGGCGTTGGGCGCGTTGGCCCATTGCATCGGCGTGCGGCACTTGTCCCGGCCAAAGAGGGTCGCATGGATCAGGGCCGCCGCTGGCGACAGCCCCAGTTCATTCACCGCTGTGTGATACACCCAAACGCCCAAGTTGTCCCGGAAATGGCCGACATCCTCCAGCAGCAAATCGGTCATGCCAATCTCTTCGCCATAGTAAAGAAAGGGTGCGCCGCGCAGGGTGAGCATGAGCGCCAGAGATAGCCGGGCGAGTGCGTCGTCGTTTTGTCCATCGCAGTAGCGGCTGTAGACACGCGGCTGGTCATGATTGCCCAACGTGTTGCAGGGCCAGGCGCCGGACGGCAGTGCTGTCAGGCGCTCCTGCTGGTTGGCGCGCACCCAGGCAGGGGTGAGCCGCTCGGTCTTCATCAGCGGGAAGTTGAAGACCAAATGTAGCTCGTTACACCCGTCGCCGTAATAGGCGATGCTGTCCGTTTCGCCCACCAGCACGCGGTCAGAGTACTCATCAATGACGGCGCGCAGTTCCCGCATCAGATCGTGCACGAGAGGCAGGTCACGCTGATATTGGAACATCGCTTTCTGCTGTTCGGCGAGCCGTGCCCGCTCCTCTTCGCTCCTGACAGTCTGAAGGGCCTGGTATAGCTCGAGTTGCGATAGCTCAGCGGTCTGGTCGGGCAGTGCAGGATCCTCAAAGATCGTGCCGATGGCGTCCAGGCGAAAACCGTCCACGCCCAGGTCGAGCCAGAAGCGGGCGGCGTCAAACATCGCTTGCTTGACTTCAGGGTTGTGCCAGTTGAGATCGGGCTGCTGCTTGAAGAAGAAGTGGTAGTAGTACTGATCGGTGGCCGGGTCGTACTCCCAGGCTGGGCCGCCAAAAGTGGAGAACCAATTGTTGGGTGGGCCGTCATCCTTGCCATCGCGCCAGATGTACCAATCGCGCTTGTGATTATCGCGGCTGGACCGGGACTCGATGAACCAGGGGTGCTGGTCGGAGGTATGATTGAGCACCAGGTCGAGGATGACATGGATGCCGCGCTGGTGGGCTCCATCCAGAAAGCGCCGAAAGTCATCCAGCGTGCCGTACTCAGGCGCGACGCCGGTATAGTCGGCGACGTCATAGCCACAGTCGAATAGAGGAGAGGGGTAGTGGGGCGAGAGCCATAAGGCATCAATGCCCAGATCACGCAGATAATCGAGGCGGTCAATGATGCCCTGGATGTCGCCGATGCCATCGCCGCTGCTGTCGGCGAAGCTGCGAGGATATATCTGATAAGAGACGGCTTTTTGCCACCATGTCAATTCTTGCATTGAATCTCCTTATGTTTCCTTCATAACTGGCTACAACACACCGCGTTCGCGCAGTTCTTCCCATAACCTCCCAAACCCGAACCTCTGTAAAACACAAACTGCTCTGAGCTGAAGCTCTGGGCCAAAAAGGCGAAGCCCCACGGGTCAGATCCAACCCCGAAGAGGCTTCGCCCTCTCAGCACGGGTGCTTCAGCCCCGCGCAGTCGGGAGATAACCACACAGGTCAAAAGAATCAGCCTGCATCCCTGTTGGGAGTTGAGAAACACGCTACTCCTCGCCGGCGACAACTTTCTGGACGATTCGGTTGGTTTTCTTGTCCCTGAGGATCAGCTTCGTCTGGCCGTCGGGCATGTGTTCTTGCTTGACCACCACGAACTTGTCTCCATACTCAACGAGGGATTTCTCTTCGACCGGCAGAGGTACGCCTCTCCAAACCTCCAGCTCCACCGGCTCCCATCGCTTCGATTTCGCGGAGCGATAACAGGCATCCATGATGGCGTTCACCACGTAGCCATCATAGAAAGTCTCCATCGGCTCTTCGTCGTTGTCCAGCGCGTTCAGCATGTCATTGAACATATCCGGATACCCCAGCTCGTGCACCTCGTCGCCGACGGGGAAGAGCCAGCCGGTCGAGCCTTCGGCTTTCTCAGCAACGTACCCCCTGGGGCCAACCGCGGTGAACAGCTCCAGCCCTGTCCTCAAGAAGTGGTCAATCCAGACGGTCCCCTCAGTGCCGGAGACTTCGTCTCTGAGGTCCATCCCACCCCTGAAGGCCCAGCTAACCTCAAATTGGCCGATGGCGCCGCTCTCGAATCTGATCAGGCCAATGCCGTGATCCTCGGCCTCAATTGGATGCACCAGCGTGTCAGCCCAGCACATGACCTCCACGGGCCTGTTGTCCTTGCCCACGAAGTTGCGAGCGATTTCAATGCAGTGACAGCCCATGTCAACGATGGCTCCGCCACCCGCCAGCTCAACGTCCCAGAACCACGCGCTGTGCGGCCCGCCGTGGGTTTCTCGCGAGCGGACCCACAGCACCTTGCCGACGGCCCCGTCCTTGACGAACCGCACCGATTTCAGCATCTTGGGGGTGTAGACCAGGTCTTCGAGATAGCCGTGGAACACGCCCGCCTTCTCCACCGCGTCGAGCATCGCTTTGGCCTCAGCCGCATTCCTACCAAGTGGCTTGGTGCACAGCACGGCTTTGCCAGCCTTGGCAGCCATGATGACAGCTTCTTCGTGCACGAAATTGGGCAGGCCCACCACCACCACGTCCGTCTCTGGATCGTTGATGGCCTCCGCCATGTCGGTCGTCCACTTGGGAATGCCCCACTCCTCTGCAAAACTCTTGGCGCTGTCCTCACTACGCGAATACACAACGTGGACCCTGTCACGCCCCCGGCGCCCATGCAGCGTCATGGTGTAAAACATGCCGATCAACCCTGTGCCTAACATAGTTATCTTATGCATTTCCGTCTCTCCTTGGATTGAATATTGTAACGAGCGAAGGAGTTAACGAGGAATGAGTAACGAGGTAACGGGACATCCACCGTCTCATTGCCTCCTTGCCTCATTGCCTCATCCCGTACTTCAGGGCAGCCCGGAACAAGGCGATGACGTTCTCGGCAGGAACATCGGCCTGCAGGTGATTGGATGGAGCCAGGATGTAGCCTCCACCCTCAGCCAGAAGCCCGATGCGCCGCTGCACCTCAGCCACCACATCCTCTTCGGATCCCGTCATGGCCTGTTTGATATCAATGCCGCCCAGGAAAGAGAGCTGGTGGCCGTATTCCCTTTTGACTGCTGCCACATCGGTGGCCGGCAGCGGCTCCAAAGGATGAAGAACGTCAACGCCCGCTTCCAGCAGAGCAGGGATGAGAGAGGTTACTGCCCCGTCACTGTGGAATAGGACATAGATCTGAGTGCACTGAAAAAAGCTCCCGCAGCCGTCCCCGGGTGCGGAAATCGGCCCGAGGACGGGCCTCAGAGCAGGCTTTTTTCAGTAGAGTCAGATCTGCGAAGAAGCCTGCTTCACGAGATTGATGAGCCTCTGCCAGTGGAGCTTGAAATACTTGTCAAACAGACGGGGGGAGATGAGCGGCGCCATCTGGCTGGCATAGTCATCGCCAGGCAGCTCCATGATGTCCACGTCGGCAGCAATTATGTCAAGGTAGATTTCCAGCCAGCGGTGTAGGACGTCCACGATCTTGTCAATCAAGGCTACGGCGAAATCCTCGTCGGTGAGAAGATCTATCATGAACTGTTCCGTGCCCCGCAACTGACATGCCTGCTCGAAAGGCCCGTAGGAGGCCACCGCCCTGGCAGCCACAGCATAGTCCGTCTCGTCTCGCAAGTACCGTGCCCGCTCACGAAGCTCCTCCTTGCGCACCAGAGACGCAACTTGGGGCCAGGGATAGCTCTCCATATCCTCCACCTCGGCCTGAGCCAGAGGCGGATTGCCAGCAAAGAGATAGTCGCCGGCTTTGTGCCACCGCACTCCCCAGGCATCCACCCCGCCCTCTGCCGGAGGTGATGCCAAATCAGTGGAGCCGAGCCAGACGTGGCGGATGTCGGCATCTACCAGATCCAGTATGCGGCCATCGTAGTAGTTTGCGGTGTGACCCCCTCGGCGACGGAAGGGGGGCAACGGCTCCCAGCCCAGTTCGCGGAGCCAATTGTGATACAGACCATCGGTGACGCCGTAGGCACTGCCCCACAAGGCCAGTGGAACTCGATCCGGCTCCTGGTGTGCCAACGCTGTCAGAACCCGCTCGCGGTGATCCATCAGGTTTCCTCGCGCCCCCCTAGCCCCAAAAGCTGGCGGGGCAGGGGGATGGTTAACTGCTGCTTCGCCCAAGCAGCAGCCCCCATCATCCCCGCATCGGTGCCCAGCTCAGCCTGCACGATCTCGACCTTCTCGAAGGGAGTGACGTGCACCCGCTGGCGGGCGGTCTCGCGAATGGGGACCAACAGCAGCTCGCCAGCTTGCGCTACTCCGCCGCCGATGACCACCATCTGCGGGCTTAGGATAGTGATCAGGTTGGCCACGCCAATGCCGATGTAGAAGCCAGCCATCTCATAGATCTCTTTAGCTACAGCATCTCCCTCTTGAGCGGCCTCATAGATGAGCTCGGGGGTGATGGTGTTGAGATCATAGTCACACAGCTCGCCGATACGGGTGGTCATCCCCTGCTTGACAGCTCGCACACCCATGCTGGCGATAGCCGGCCCACTGGCTAAGGCCTCCAGGCAGCCCCGGTTGCCGCAACCACAGCGGGGGCCATGGGGATCAATGATCTGGTGCCCAACTTCGCCAGCAGTGCCATCCAGGCCCAGCAGCAGCCTGCCACCCACTACCACTCCACCGCCGATCCCCGTGCCGATGGCCAAACAGACCAGATTGTCCACCTCCCGGCCTGCGCCATAGGTTTTCTCGCCCAGGGTGATGGAGCGCACATCGTTGAGCAAAAAGGTAGGCAGACCCACTGCCTCTTGGATCCTTGGAGCCAGAGGCACTCTGGGCCAGGTGCCCGGCAGATTGGGCAGGAAGATGGTCAGGCCCTTTTCCATATCCAGCATGCCCGGCACACCGATGCCGATTCCGCCTACCTGATCAAGAGCAATGCCCGCGCCTTCTACGACTCGCTCGATGAGCTGGGCCATCCGCTCAATGACCGCATCATGCCCTTCATGAGCCAAGGTAGGGACAGCAGCCTTATTGAGGATATGGCCGTCCTCACCCAACAGAGCTGTTTCCATGTTGGTGCCCCCCAGGTCCACTCCAACGTAGTGAAGAGTTGGCTTTTCTTTCATGGGATCCGTTTCCTCGTACCTACCAGACTGTCATTGCGAGCTGCTCCATAGCGTGCCCGCGCCACTCATTGTGTAAGAAACCGCTCTTTTTAGTGGCTCTACGCGGATTCGTGGGGTAAGAGGCCAGACCTCCGAGGTTTCTAGGGCCAGAACCTGCCTGAAAAGCAACTAAAAGACTTGTTTTCACGGTAAAACACTGGCGGCGGCAAAACCTCGGAGGTCTTACCCCTCGAATCCATGTTGACCCTTTTTAGTTAGCGCTTGGGCAACACTCTGAAAGTCTCCGCGATGTCCTCAAGCAACGCCAGAGTGGCTGCCTCGATCTGATCAAGGAACTTCTCCCCCTTCTCGGCGGTGGCCTGGGTGGGGTCGCCCCAGGTGCCGGACTCAGTAGCCCTGTAGACCGTGCCGGGGGAGGTCAGGAAATAGGCGGTGTGAACCGGGCCAGGAGAGGTGCGGAACTCAGGGAAGTTTGGGAACTCGGTATTGACGCGCTCCATATCCACCAAATCAGGGTTGATGGCCAACACCGCCGAAATCTCTCCCTCATTGGCGTGCATCCCCTTGGGCAGGCTGACGTACTCGGCGGCCTGCTCCGGGGGCAGTCCGTCCCAGTAATTGAGTGGGAAGGCCCTAACCTCTTCAGGCAACCACTCGGCGGCTTTGGCGCACCCGTAGGCGATGGCGAAGGTGTTGTCGAAGTGGCCGTTGAGGAAGATGATGCGACGGAAGCTCGCCTCGGCGAAAGCCACACAGAGATCCTCGATCACGGCCATAAAGGTATCAATTCTCAGGCTGAACTCGCTGGTAAACCCTCTGTGGGGGTAGGAAAGCGAGTAGCTGAGCGGGGGAGCAACAACCGCGCCGATCTGGGGAGCAATCCGCCTCGCTATCTCTTGGGGAATCAATATATCAGTGGAGATGGGACCCGCAGGGCCATGCTGCTCCATGGAGCCTACGGGCACGATAACCGTATCGTGGTCCCTCAAGAATTCTTCTACTTCGTGATTGGTCATCTCAGCCAAGAATACAGTGGTTGGTTTCATAGCACTCCTCCTCGTTCGCCGAAGGTCTCCCT
>CAZGKH010000079.1:0-12331 GCA_964525665.1 uncultured Anaerolineae bacterium
GGGTGGCCTGGTCGCCGGGCTCTACTCCGTGCTGAAGCTCCTGGCCACGGTGGCTGCCATCGTTGTTATCATCTTCCTGATTCGCAAATTGATCCGAGACAAACTGCGGCCGGAGGCATGGATAACCGTAGTACTCCTAATAGCCTGGCCGTCCGCCGTGTTCGTGTCCCTGATCCGTTGGGCACTACAGACGTGGTCATCCCAGGGGCGGCTCGTCTTTTCAGCCATCTCGGCCATTTCGATCCTGTTCTTCCTTGGCTTGAGCCAATTGGTTCCCCGACGCCACACCAAGCTGCTTATCTGCCTGGTCGGCGGCCTGATGTTGGCCATCTCTGCCATCGCCCCTTTCCGCTACATCGCACCAGCCTACGCCAAGCCACGTCTCCTCTCAACGGAAGAGATCAAGAACACCCCAAATCGCCTCGATGTCTCCTTCGGCGGAGTGATGAAGCTGCTGGGATACGATTTGTCAATATCCAATATCCAATACCCAATAACCTATAACCTGAAGCCCGGCGATTCCCTGACCGTCACCCTCTACTGGCAATCCCTGGCCAAGATGAACCAGGACTACAGCGTCTTCGTCCACCTGCTCGACGAAACCGAGCTCATCGTCGCACAAAGAGATATGTATCCAGGTCAGGGCCTATATCCCACCAGCCTTTGGTCAGTTGGAGACACCATCGCCAATCGCTATGTCCTGTCCCCGCCAGAGACGGCCTTCGCCCCCAACCAGGCCGAGCTGGAGGTGGGACTTTACGACTTCTCCACCGGGGAGCGACTGCTGGCCTACGGTCCCGACGGAGAGCTTCTGGGCGACAACGCCCGCTTTCACGAAATTGAGATCATACCTAGAGCTGAGGCGGAAGTGCCCAACCCCGTCAACTTCAACTTCGGGAACAGGATCGCCCTCATCGGGTACGACATGGCCCGACGAACGGCTGCGCCTGGCGAGACCATTCACCTGACGCTGTACTGGCAGGCCCTGGCCGACATGGAAGAGAACTACTCCGTCTTCACCCACGTTCTGGGGGAAGAGAACCGCATCTGGGCACAAAAGGATAGCTGGCCCAAAGGCGGCGACGCTCCAACCTCGACCTGGGAGCCCGGCCAGACGATAGAAGACGAGTACGAACTCACTATCAACCCTGAAACTCCCCCCGATGTCTACGATGTCGAGATAGGCTTGTACCTGGCAGCAACAGGAGACCGTCTGAGAATCATCGGCGAGGGCGGACGGCTGCTGGATGATCGCGTACTGCTGAGCAAAGTGCGAGTTCAATGAACACAAATCTCAAATCTCAAATCTCAAATCTCAAACATGAATCTACTGAAAAAAGCTCCCGCAGCCGTCCCCGGGTGCGGCAATCGGCCCGAGGACGGGCCTCAGAGCAGGCTTTTTTCAGGGGAGTCAAACATGGAAGTTCTAACCTCCAACCCTTCGACTACGCTCAGGACAGGCTTTCAACTTCCAACTTCCAACCTCTAGCTATAGCTCTCATCTTGGCAGCCTTCTTTGCCCTAGGCACGACCTACAGCATTATCACTCCGCTATTCGAAGCGCCCGATGAATTGCAGCATTACGCTCGCACGAAACGGCTTGCCGAAGCGATAGGTTTGATCCAACTTGACCCCGCTGTGAGCCAGTTCGCGCATCAAGAGAGATACCAGCAACCCCTCTACCATCTAGTGGGGGCCCTGGCTACCTTCTGGGACGACGCCGGAGACATGTCCAAGCTCCTGTGGTTCAATCCCCACGCCGACATTGGCGTAGCCAAAGAAGATGGCAACGTGAATCTATTGGTCCACACCAGTGCAGAAAGCTTTCCCTACCGGGGAACCTCGCTAGGAGTACATGCCCTGCGCCTTCTATCAGTGTTGATGGGCGCAGGTACAGTGCTCATGACATACCTGATCGCCCTGCAGATATCCCCCCAGCGTCAGCATCTGGCCCTGGGCGCAGCAGCCATTAATGCCTTCATCCCTCAGTTCCTCTTCATCAGCGGCGCTGTCAATAACGACAATCTGGTGACCATCTTGTCATCACTTGTTCTATGGCTCCTCATCCCCCTGGTGGAAACGCCGATTTCAATCAGGCGCTCGATTTTGATAGGGGTGATCATTGGCCTGGCGACTTTGACCAAGGTGAATTCTTTGGGCCTGCTGCCGCTGGTAGTCCTGGTCATAGCCATCAGTAGCCACCGGCAGCATTCAACAGTTGGGCGAAGGCCTCCCGACCGAGCCCTATTCCACCTCGGTCGGAGACCTTCGGCGAACGAAAGTTGTCGGCAGCGCTCAACCGTTGGGCGATGGTCTCCCGACCGAGCTCTGTTTCGCTTCCGTCGGAGACCTTCGGCGAACGAAAGTTGTCGGCAGCACACTGTCAAGTTTTTTGTATCAAGGGTTGCCCTCCTCCTGGCCATCGTGGCCTTGGTATCAGGATGGAAGTTCGTGAGGAATTGGCAGCTCTATGGCGACCCCACAGCTCTGCAGATGTTTCTAAACACGCTTGCGCCTCGCCACCCTCAACCAACCCTACACCAGTTTATGGCGGAGTGGGGCGATTATGCCCAATCCCTCTGGGGGCTCTTCGGTTTAGGCAACGTCCCTCTGGGGTCACCAGCCTCTCGCATCCTCGATATCTTAGCCCTGTTGGGTGCTCTGGGCGCCCTGATCTTCTTAGTCATAACATGGCGAAGACGACAAGCAAGCGATAGAGCCTGGATTAAGGTACTGATCCTACTGGCCTGGCTGGTCATACTCTTCGGCAGTCTGATGACCTGGGTGATAAGGATCGCGACATCCATAGGCCGGTTCTTGTTTCCGGCCATTTCGTCCATTTCGATCCTGCTCTTCCTGGGCCTGAGCCAGTTCGTGCCCCGGCGCCACACCAAGGCGCTGGTCTGCCTGATCGGCGGCCTGATGTTCGTCATCGCTGCCATCACCCCCTTCCGCTACATCGCGCCAGCCTACGCCAAACCCTCCCTCCTCTCGGCAGAAGAGATCGAGGCCATCCCCAACCGCCTAGACATCTCCTTCGGCGGTACGATGAAACTCCTGGGATACAGCATCCCAATATCCAATACCCAATATCCAGTATCCAGTGCCCTAATGCCCGGCGATTCCTTCACCATCACCCTCTACTGGCAATCCCTGGCCGAGATGAACCAGAACTACAGCACCTTCGTACACCTGCTCGATGAAACCGAACTCATCGTCGCTCAGCGGGACATGTACCCGGGGCAGGGGCTCTACCCCACCAGCCTTTGGTCAGTTGGAGACACCATCGCCAATCGCTACGTCCTGCGTCTGCCAGAGACCGCCTTCGCCCCCAACCAGGCCCAACTGGAGGTGGGGCTCTACAACTTCGCCACCGGGGAGCGACTGTTGGCCTACGGACCCAACGGTGAGCCTTTGGGCGACAACGCCCGCTTTCACGAGATCAATATCGGGCCCCGAGCTGGGGCGGAAGCGCCTAACCCCGTCAACTTCAACTTCGGGAACAGGATCGCCCTCATCGGGTACGACATGGACCGACGGTCAGCTTCGCCTGGCGAGACCATTCATCTGACCCTCTACTGGCGGACTCTGACCGAGATGGAAGAGGATTATGTCGTCTTTGCTCACCTTCTGAGGAAAGAAGATCAAATCTGGGCCAGGGCGGATGGCGAACCATTGGATGGCGCTGTTCCCACCTCCGCGTGGCGACTGGGACAGACGTTCGAGGACAGATACGGGCTAACCATCGGCCCTGATGCTCCGGCAGGCGCCTATGAGATCGAAGTAGGGCTCTATCTACCCCAGGCTGGTAAGCGTCTGGCCATCCTCAGTCCAGACGGTCGCCTGCTGGGTGATCGTATCTTACTGAGCAAAGTGCGAATACATTAGGCTACTCTGGACTTTGGACTATGCACCCGGGACTTGGTACAACTTTCCGTAGATCTGTTCCGCTCTTCTGCTCACGGCGGACCCTAGTCCGCCGCCTTCGACACTCAGGAATCTCGCTTTGGTGTCCAGAAGGGCGCGGGACTAGGGTCCCGCGCGAGCGGGGAGAATCTGGAACGAACTTATGCAACAATGTACTTACTACCATCAGACAGCACTGGCCCATCGCCCTCATCCTGGCAGCCTTCTTCACCCTGGGCGTTGTCTATGCCGTGGTCACTCCCCTCTTCGAAAAACCCGACGAGATATGGCACTATCCTTACGTCAAATACCTGGGCGATGGGCAGGGCTTGCCGGTGCAAGCCCTCGCCCAAGTGCAACCCCTGATGAGACAGGAGAGCACCCAACCTCCGCTGTATTATGTCACGGCGGCCCTGGCTACCTTCTGGATTGAGGACGATGACTGGCAGAGCCTGGCATGGCTTAATCCCTTCTGGGGTTACAATGCCACCGGTACGGTCAACGACAACAAGAATCGCGTTCTCCACACCGACAGAGAACGCTTCCCCTATCACGGAGCGGTGCTGGCCGTTCGCACCGCTCGCCTGGTATCGGTCATCTGGGGAACGATCGCCGTCCTGGCCACCTACCTGATGGCCCTGGAGCTATTTCCGAAGCGGCGTTCTTTTGCGGTTGGCGCGGCGGCTCTGGTTGCCTTCAATCCGCAGTTCATTTTCGTCAGCAGCGCGGTCAGCAACGACAGCACCGTGTCGGCCCTTTGCACCCTGGCCGTCTGGCTCATGCTCCGCCTGGTGAGGAAAAGCGTCTCGATGACTGAATCTCAAATCACCAATTACGACGGCCATTGGGTACTGGGTATTAGGGATTGGGCATTGTTAGGTCTCGTCCTGGGATTGGCTCTCATCGCGAAGACGAGTGCCCTGGCCCTTCTACCTATCGCGATGGTGGTCATCGCCATAGCCACCTGGTCTGAAGCACCTCGCCCGGACGTGAACGTCCGGGCTGAAAGAGCAAAGCCCTGCGGGCTAAAACTCAACCCCGAAGGCGGCGTCCTGAGCTCATCGAAGGGGGCTTTGCCCTTTCAGCACGGGGGTTCAGCCCCGTGCTGTGCTTTCCTCAAAGGATGCATTATCGTCCTCGGCATTGTTGCCCTAACAGCGGGCTGGTGGTATACTTTGAACTGGCGGCTGCACGGCGATCCACTGGGGTTGCAGATCCACCAAGAGATTGTCGGACCTGGCAGGCCAGAGCTTACCCTGGCCGAGCTGATCCACGAGTTTTCTCAGATGGAGCTATCCTTCTGGGCAGCCTTCGGCTGGGGCAATGTCCACGTCCATCCTTGGATCTATACCGCTCTACGAGTTGCGGTGCGCCTCAGCGCTCTAGGGCTGCTGATCATGGCCATCAGTGAACTGATCAGACCAAAACTAGAAAAGGCCACCCGGCTAAGTCTAGCCCTGCTTCTGCTATGGACCCTGCTGGTCTTCGCGGCCCTGCTGCGATGGCTGCAGTGGGTCTTCGCTCCATCGGGCCGACACCTCTTCCCGGCCATTGCGTCCATCACTATTCTGCTTCTGCTGGGACTGCTGCAACTCGTCCCCAGCCGATTGCGAGGCAAGGCCACGGCTCAGCTAGGAGGGGCGATGCTAGTATTTGCCATCATCTGTCCCCTGGCCTACATCGCGCCGGCCTACGCCAGGCCACCCCTGCTCTCACAGGCCGCAATCGAGGCCATTCCCAACCGCCTCGATGTGAACTTCGGCGGAGTGATGAAACTTCTGGGCTACGACCTGCCAGTAACCAATATCCAATACCCAATACCCAATACCCTGATACCCGGCGATTCTCTCACCGTCACTCTCTACTGGCAATCCCTGGCCAACATGAGCCAGAACTACGCCATCTTCGTTCACCTGCTGGACGAGAACGACCTCATCCTGGCTCAGAGAAACACCTTCCCAGGGCTGGGCAGCTTTCCCACCACCCTGTGGCAGGCCGGCGACGCCATCGCTGACACCTACACCCTGGTATTGCCGGAGACGACCTACGCCCCCAGTTCGGCTCAACTGGAGGTGGGGCTTTTCGATTTCGCGACGGGCGAGCGGTTGCTGGTGTACGGACCCGGGGGAGAATCAGTGGGCGACACTGTCCTGGACTGGACAGTACAGGGCAACGTGCGCTTCGAGGAAATCGAGGTCTTGCCCAGGTCTCAAACCGGCCTGCCCAACCCAGTGCACTTCAACTTCGGGGGCCAAATCGCTCTGGCAGGTTATAAGATGGACCGGAGAAAGGTCGCGCCGGGTGAAGCAATCCATCTTACCCTATACTGGCAAGGTTTAGCCGCAATGGAGGACGACTACACCGTCTTCGTCCATCTTCTGAGAGAGAGGGATCAGACCTGGGCGGGAACGGATCGCCAACCGCAGGAAGGCGCCGCACCTACTTCCACCTGGATCAAGGGACAGGTCGTCGTGGACGAATACGAGCTAATCGTCGCGCCCGATGCCCCTCCCGATGTCTACGAGCTTGAGGTGGGACTCTACCTGGCTGAGACCGGGGACCGCTTAGACCTCCTCGACCAAGAACGTCGGCTGATGGGCAACCGCGTGCTGTTAAGCAAGGTGCGAGTCGAATGAACACGAATCTCCAACCTCCAACCTCCAACCTCCAACCTCCGACCATCGCCCTCATCCTGGCCGCCTTCATCGCCCTGGGCATCACCTATAGCCTGGTCACGCCCATCTTCGAGGCGCCGGATGAAATCTATCACTACTTCTTCATCAAGCACCTCGCCGATGGCAAGGGTCTGCCGGTGCAAAATCCTGAGGACCCAGGCTTGTGGGAGCAGGAGGGCAGCCAACCGCCCCTCTATTACCTGATGGGAGCACTGGCCACTTTCTGGAGCGATACCAGCGATGCAGAGGATCTGCTCTGGCGCAACCCCCAGGCCAACATCGGCAGCCCGCTGGATCCTGGCAACAAGAATGTGATCGTGCACACCCAGAGAGAGCGCTTCCCCTTTCGGGGCACAGCTTTGGCGATACACATCATCCGATTGCTGTCGGTGCTCTTGAGCGCGGGCACGGTGTTCTTGACCTACCGACTCGCTTCGGAGGTTTTCCCTGGCCAGAAACACCTGGCCATCGGCGCAGCAGCCATCAACGCCTTCATCCCTCAGTTTCTATTCATCAGCGGATCCGTCAACAACGACAACCTGGTGACTTTTCTCGCCTCACTGGCCTTGTTTCTAATATCACGAATCACGTTTCACGTTTCACGTTTCACGTTTCGCAATTGGATATTGGATATTGGGTATTGGATATTGCTGGGTCTCGTTTTGGGTCTGGCCTGCCTGTCCAAGCTGAACGGCCTGGGTCTCTTGATCTTGACAGCCATCATTCTGATCACGCAAGCCTATCGCCGCCGATCAGCGGGGCCAGTGGTGGGGGGGCTGATCGCCCTGGCTGTAGCTCTGCTGGTAGCTGGCTGGTGGTACGTGAGGAATTGGAGTCTGTATGGGGATGCGACGGGCTTGAATATGATGCTGGCCGTGGTTGGCCGAGGCAGCCCACCATCAAATCTCTCGGAATTGTGGGGCGAGTTCCGGGGGCTGCGGATGTCCTTCTGGGCACTGTTCGGCTGGTTCAGCATCCTGGTCGGGCCCGCAGCCTACGCCATCCTGAACGTGATGAGCTTGCTGGCCTTGGTGGGCCTGGGGGGGTGGTTTGCACGGCGGTTCACCTCCGGGCAAGCGTTTGATTCTTCAACAGAAGGCCCACCCTCCCCTGGCCCCTCCCTCGGAGGGAGGGGAAATGCACTTCGGCCAATAGCCGCACTCGCCGAGCGATTACCACTGAGCGTATTGATCCTCTGGCTGGTCGTCGTCTTCCTGGGCCTGATTCGCTGGATATGGACAACGGCAGGCGCCCAGGGGA
Organism: uncultured Anaerolineae bacterium; assembly: GCA_964525665.1. Classification (GTDB taxonomy): domain Bacteria; phylum Chloroflexota; class Anaerolineae; order VGOG01; family VGOG01; genus CAYMKL01. Next base: position 7,842 of record CAZGKH010000079.1, read on the forward strand.
GACTGCTTTTCCCCGCCGTCTCATCCATAGCCATCCTACTGATGTTTGGTCTCAGCCAACTTGTGCCTGAAAGACACGCCAAGACCAGCGTTATCTTGATCGGCCTGGCGATGTTCGCCTTCGCTGCCCTCTGTCCATTTCTCTACATCAGCCCAGCCTATGCCAGGCCGCCCATTCTCTCCCTCGACGAGATTCCACCGGGTGTCGTGCAGGCACATGCAGATTTCGGAGGAAAAATCCAACTCTTGGGTTACCAACTGAACGGGGAAGAGACCAGGCCTGGCGAAACGGTGGGCATCACCCTCTATTGGCAAAGTCTGGCCGAGATGCAGGAGAACTACTACCTCTTCATCCACCTCCTGGGGCGGAGGGGTGAATTGGTGGGTAATGAGGATAGTTACCACGGCTGGGGATCGTATCCCACCAGCCTGTGGAGACCAGGGGAGGTCGTCGCCGATACCTATCGGCTGCCCATCAGCAAGGATGCCCTCGCGCCCAGCCTTATCCGCGTGGATGTGGGCCTCTACAACCCTACCACCAAACAAGAAGTGGCCGTTTTTGATCAAGAGGGGCAACCCATCGGCAACAGCATCGTCATCGGCCAGTTGAAAATGGTCCCGCGAAAACTTCAGCAGTATGCCATTGATAATCAGTTGCATTTCAACCTGGATAACCAAGTTGCTCTGATCGGATACAAGGTGGACAAAGCCGAGCTTGGGTCAGGCGAGGAGATCCGCCTGACTCTCTACTGGCGAGCCGAGGGGGAAATGGGCACCGACTACACCGTTTTCACCCATCTAATTGACGAGGAAGGCAATATCTGGGGGCAGATGGATAGCCAGCCCGTGGAGGGCGATTATCCAACCTCCTTCTGGGACATCGGCGAGATAATCGAAGATGAGCACATCCTGGCCATCAACGAAGACGCGCCAGCGGGCCTGTACCGGCTGGAGGTTGGGATGTATGAATTGGCAACGGAGCAACGCTTGCCCGTCTTGGGAGATGACGGGGAGGTAAAGGATGACCGCATCCTGCTGCCTCTCAACATAACCGTCAAACGTCAAACGTGAAACGTAAGGAACTCATCACGAATCACGTCTTCACGTTTCACGTTTTACGCCCGGAGGTCTCAATGCAGAACCAAGCCTACAACCGTCTGCAAGCCATTTTCGTGTCCGACAATCGCTGGATGGCGGCCCTGGCAGTGCTCGTCCTCTGCCTGGTGATAGGAACCATCGGGGGATGGCTCATCGCCTATCCCGGCCCTCTGCTCACGGCGGCCCTGGTGGTGGCCCTCGTCGGCGGACTGCTGATGCTGCGGAGTACCCAATTCGGCTTCGCGGCCCTCATCGGCATCGGCTGCCTGCTGCCCTTCGCCGCCCTGCCGGTCAAGATCGGCTTCACCCCCACTTTTCTGAACCTGGTACTGGCGGTGCTCTTCGTCGTCTGGCTGGCCCGCCTGGTCACCGGCCAGCAGAAGGAGTTCGTGACCTCCCCTTTGGCGCTGCCCATCATTGTCTTCCTGTTCCTGGCCTTCGTCTCCTTCGTGGCCGGCCTGGCCCACGCCAACCCCACGCCCAACGCCGTGCGACGCTTCGCCGAGATCATCCTGGGCATCGCCCTGTTCTTTGTAACGGTCAACTGTGTACGCACCCGCAAGGAACTGGAGCAGTTGGTGCTGATCATCATCCTGGCCGGCTTTGGGGCGGCCCTGATCGGCGTGGTGCTCTATTTCCTGCCCCGCGCGCTCACCGTCAGCCTCCTCTCGGCGCTGCGTGTCTTCGATTACCCAGCCGGCTGGGGCGTGCTGCGCTTCATCCGCGATGACCCCCTGCTGCCCATGCGGGCCATCGGCACCTCCGTTGACCCCAACATCCTGGGCGGCCTGTTGATCCTGGTAGCGTCGCTGACGGTTCCCCAGCTTTTCACCCGGCGCCCTCTCTTAAGGCGCGTACTGGCGGCGCCCATCTTGGCGGTGATGGGCCTTTGCCTGATCCTGACCTTCTCACGAGGCTCATTGGCTGGGCTGGGATTCGCTCTGGCATTGCTGGGCGTGGTCAAATACCGCCGTCTGCTCCCCGTGTTGATCATCGCGGGCCTGCTCATCTTGCTCCTACCGCAGACCCGCGAATACGCCTTGCACTTCATGGAGGGGGTGCAATTCCAGGATTTGGCCAGCAAGATGCGCCTCGGTGAGTACAAAGACGCCTTCATCCTCATCAGCCGCTACCCCTGGATCGGCGTGGGCTTCATTGGCACGCCCGACATTGATATCTACCTGGGCGTGTCCAGCCTCTACCTGCTCATCGCCGAGGAGATGGGCCTGGTGGGATTGGGCGTGTTTTTGGTCATCATGGCCATCTTCTTCAGATACACCTGGCGCAGTTGGAAAAGCATGGGCCACGATCCGCGCCTGGAGGCCATCCTACTGGGCCTTCAAACAGCAGTAGTGGGAGGACTGGTAGGAGGGATTCTCGATCATTACCTCTTCAGCTTCCCCCACGCCGTGGCCCTATTCTGGCTGTATATTGGCTTGGCTGTGGCGGCTGCCAGGCTGACAGAAGAAGCTCGCCCAGAGGGGGAATAGGTGCAACGCACTTCGCTTGCCCGAAATGACGGATATGCAACTCAAATCCAGCGAGTGAATTGCGTTTCTTTACTATAAACAAGTGCGTTGCACCTGGAGAATGCGATTGCCTCGTCACTGGGGAGCGCTGGCTTGACAAAACCGCCCCTTTGCTTTATCATTACAGCACTGTCAGCGGACCTCCACGTTGTCTCTCTACTGACATTCATCGCTATGGAGAAGATGCATGGAACGGCGCATTGAGGACTTTATCTGGCTCGACTGGGTAGTGGAGAAACTGACCGCAGAGCACAGCGTCGAGCCGGAAGAGGCCGAAGAGGCCTTCTTCAATCCGCCGTACAAGGTGCGTCGGGCCGAGTCAGGTAACTACCTACTGTACGGGCGCTCCGAGGCGGGCCGCTATCTGTTCATCGTCTTCGTCTGGGAAGGCCGCCAAGTCAAGGTCATCTCGGCGCGCGACATGAACAAGTCCGAGCGCCGTTTCTACCAACGCAAGTGAGGTTGAAAATGTCGAAACTACCCCGTTTTGTCAGCGAACAGGAAGAAGCCGAGTTTTGGGCCACCCACGACTCCACTGAGTATCTGGACGATACTGAGCCAGCGGATGTGACGTTCGTAGATGCCCGCCCCTCCGAGAAACAGCTCTCACTCCACTTGGATGCCTATCTCATTGACGAATTGAAAGCTGTCGCCCAAAGCAAAGACATCAGCTACCAGACGCTAATCTGTATGTGGGTAATGGAGCGGCTGGCTCAGGAACATGCTAATTGACTGCAGCGAAGCTGGCCAGCAACCGTTTTCCCACAGGCTGCCGTCTTTGCTTGATGTGTATGCCTCCCAACCCCCCACAAGGCGTCATAAAAAGCCACCAAATGAGACCTACAAGACCCTGTTCAGAATGTAACAACACCATGACTCTGAAGAAGTCCTCTCTGGCCTTCGAGCGCGAGGGCTTGCAGATCAGAATCGAGGGACTCTGGACCTACGTCTGTCCCAACGGCCACGAATCCGTCCCTGGACCTGTGGCCATCAACGTCATGAATCTGGTGGATCAGGTCTTTAGAGCCACTCAACACCTCCAGCAAGCAGTGAATCTGCCCTCGCCCGTGATCAATGTCCTGTTCCCCACCGCAGAGAGCGAAACAGCGCAGGTGGTAGCCGCGTAGGTCCGTTCATCGTCTTCATCCGGGAAGGCCGCAAAGTCAAGGTCATCTCGGCTCGCGATATGAACAGGTCCGAGCGCCGTTTCTACCAACGAAAACGAATCCCCCCCTCCCAACCCCTTCGACTTCGCTCAGGACAGCCTCCCCCTGCGAGGGGGAGGAGCGAAGTGTTCTCCTCCCTCACAGGGAGGGGCCAGGGGAGGGTGAGCTCTCCACAATAAAAAGCCACCAGAGGTCTCAACCCCTGGTGGCTTTTCGACTATGAAGACCTGACAGGTTTTTGAAACCTGTCAGGTCTTCGCGCTTCTGCGCCTCCTGACCACCAGAACCGTGAGAGCGGCGAGGGAAACCAGCGCCAGCGGCAGAACCAGGCCATTCCCACCCCCCGCCGAGCGGGCCACGAAACGTGCCAGGGTGACGACGGTGGGGTAATAACTGGTTTGGACGTAGTACTCAGGTGACGCATTCTGGAAGTGTATCCACCCCACGTTCTCCCCCCAGGCGTAGCCGTCGAACTTGCCGGTGGAAGTGTTTATAGTCACCTGGCCGTGGCTGGGGTTAAAGTTGATCCAGCCCACGTTGGTGCCCCAGGCATAGCCGGACAGGTTACCGGAACCGTCGTTGTTCACACCATAGGTGTTCGCTGCGTCGTTGGCATAGGTGTGTGAGCTGCCGCCTGTATAGGTGCCCAGCCTGATCCAGCCGATGTTCTCCGCCCAGGCGTAGCCTTCCAGGTGGTC
>CAZGKH010000080.1:0-12325 GCA_964525665.1 uncultured Anaerolineae bacterium
CCCCTTTGGTGTTCGGGCGGCCGTCTATGGCGTCGAAATAGGCGTCGAAAATGGCCACCATCACCTCGTCGGCGTAGTCGTCGTCGTTGCCGTACTTGGGCGTCTTATTCAGCAGTAGTTGGCGCACTCGTTCGTGGCCCGCGAAATCGTCCCGCAGGACAGCCATCAACTCTGCCATTGGCAAGGTCTTTTTGTCAAAGACGTGATACTTCAGCACCGTCATGGCGTCGGCCATGGTGCCCAGTCCCACGCCCTGGATGTAGGTGGTGTTGTACCGCGCGCCGCCGTCGTGGTAGTCTTTGCCTGTGGCGATGCAATCGTCAATCAACAGCGAGAGGAACGGCGACGGCATGTATTCGGCGTACAGCCTTTCGATGACCTGGTTGCCGCGTATCTTGATATCCACAAAGTGGTTCAGTTGTTTTTCATAGGCTGCGAATAACTCTTCGAAGGTCTCGAATTGCGCAGGATCGCCCGTATCCAGCCCGATTCTACGGCCCGTGCGGGGGTCAACGCCGTTGTTCAGGGTGATTTCCAGTACCTTGGGCATGTTGAAATAGCCGGACAGGTTGTAGTTCTCCTTGCCGAAAGCGCCGGTCTCCACGCAGCCGCTGGTGCCGCCGTTGCGGGCGTCCACCACCGATTTGCCGGCCCGAATCATTTCCTGAACGACCAAATCGCTGTTGAATACCGAGGGCTGACCAAAGCCGGTGCGGATGATCTTGGCTGCCCGCTTGACGAATCGGTCGGGGTTCTTCTTGCTGACCTGGATGGAGGAGCTGGGCTGCAACAGCCGCATCTCCTCGATCACGTCCAGGAGCAGATAAGTCACCTCATTGACGGCGTCGGAACCGTCTTCTTTGACACCGCCCAGGTTGATCTGGGCGAAATCGGTGTAGGTGCCGCTCTCCGCCGCGGTGACGCCCACTTTGGGTGGCGCGGGCTGGTTGTTGAACTTGACCCAGAAGCATTGCAGCAGCTCCTCGGCCCGTTCGCGGGTGAGCGTCCCCTCCGCCAGTCCGTTCGCGTAGAAGGGATAGAGGTGCTGGTCCAGCCTGCCCGGATTGAAGGCGTCCCAGGGATTCAGTTCTGTGGTCACGCCCAGATGAACGAACCAGTAGTACTGCAGGGCCTCCCAGAGATCGCGCGGAGCGTGGGCCGGCACGTGCGAGCAGACCTCGGCGATGCGCTCCAGTTCCTTCTTTCTCTGGGGATCTGTCTCTTGCTCTGCCAGCTCTTGAGCTTTCTCCGCGTGGCGTTCGGCGAAACGGATTAAAGCGTCGGCGCAGATGTCCATGGCCTTGAGCTGCTCTTGCTTGTTGTAGGCTTCTGGATCGTTGAGGTAGTCCAGGCTGTCCAGGCTACGCTGAATGTCGGCTTTGAACTCCAGAAATCCCTTGTGATAGATCTTGTCGTCCAGGACTGTGTGACCGGGCGAGCGCTGCTCCATGAACTCGGTAAAGATGCCGGCCTCGTACGCGGCTTTCCATTCGTCCGTCATCTCCTGGAAGATGAGATCGCGCATGGATCTGCCCTGCCAGAAGGGGATGATGGTGTTCTGGTAGACCTGCCGGGCTTGGTCGCTGACGGCGAAGGAGATCTTCTCCCGCGAATTGAGGATGTCCAGATCCTGTAGGGTGTGGCAGCAGAGTTCGGGGTAGGTGGGCGTGGCTTTGGGCGCAGGGCCTTTTTCGCCCACGATCAGTTCGCCCTCGTTGATGCAGATGGTCTCGTGTTCCATCAAGTACTGAAAGGCCAGGGCACGGCGCTTATGCGCGGACATCAGTCCGGGCCCTGCCTTCTGCTGGTAGAACTCAGTCATGAGCTCTGCCCGCTCAATCGAAATTGTGGGCCTGGCATCCAGGCTTTGCTGTCTCAGGCGGGCAACTCGTTCGCTCATCGTCATGATTCAACCTCCTATTCTCACTTGCAGGCCAAACTCGCTCAGAATCTCTGCTATCTCAACCAGTCTGTCCCCGTTCTGTCCCCCCCAACTGTGGGGGGGATGAAAGGAGGGACGGTGCAACAGTCTATACTTTTCGACGGCTGTGGGATGATAGGGCAGGATGTCCATCCGATTCACATGAGGCAGGGTGGCCGCATAGGCCCCCAGTTGGCGAATGTTATCATCATCGTCGTTGATCCCTGGAATGGTGGGCACGCGCAGGATGATGTTCTCTCCCCGTTCCGCCAGCCCCCGCAGATTGCTCAGGATCACCTCGTTGGACACGCCGGTGAAACTCTGGTGCCTGGCGTCGTCCATGGGCTTGAGATCGTACAGAAACAGATCCACGTATTCGCGGACGCTGTCCACCGTCTCCCAGGTCGCAAAACCGCAGGTGTCCAGGGCGGTGCGGATGTCCATCTCCTGGCAGGCTCGCAGGAGATGGAGCAGGAAGTCACTTTGCCACAGGGGTTCACCGCCAGAGAAGGTAGCCCCGCCAGCGGATTCGTCGTAGAAGGCGATGTCTGGTTCGATCTCCGCCATCACCTCGGCCACCGTCATTTCTCGGCCTACCATCTCGCGCGCTTCGGCGTAGCATACTTCGATACAGTCTCCGCAGAGCGTGCACTGTTCCATATCGGTAGAGACTACATACCCGTCCCAGGAGATCGCGCCCTCCTCGCAGACGACCTGACAAGCCCGACAGCGGATGCAGCGGTTTTCTCGGAACATCATCTCCGGTCGTGGCGACTGGCTCTCAGGATTGTGGCACCACTGGCAGCTCAGGGGGCATCCCTTGAAGAAAACGGTGGTGCGGATGCCTGGCCCGTCGTGGATGGAGAACCGCTTTATATCAAAAACCATGCCCGTAGTCAAGATTGCTGCCTCTGACCCAGTAGGTCATTCGAGTGGTCTTCCCAATTCATTGGGTGCTACTGCTGTGTCATTGCGAGGCGTTTTTTGCCGAAGCAATCTCCACCTCGCGAATTGGGGATCGCTTCGGCGGAAAAGCACCGCCTCGCGATGACACTTGGAGTCTCCACCCTTATGAGTGACGCGAACGCGAGGCGACTACCGGCGTTTGCCCGGCCGCGAAAACTGCAAGGCAAAGATGCCGGCCAACACCAGTCCCATCCCCACCAGTTGAGGCCATTCGATGGTTTCACCCAGGAAGAGATAGGCCAGCAGCGAGGCAATCCCTGGTTCGATGGTGGTGGCGACGCTGGCCTTGCTGGCTTCGATGTGTTTCATCGAGGCCATGAACAGAGTGTAGGACGTCAAAGTCGGCACCCAGGCCAGGGTCAGAATGATTATCCAGGCTTGCCAGGGATAGTTCTTGGACAGAATGGTCTGAGGCGAGCGCAGGATCAGCAGGAACAAAGCGCCAAAGCCAAAGCCGTAGCAGACCGTCGTCCAGGAGTCGTATCGCCGCAGGGCCTTTTTGCCGAACAAACTATAAATCGCCGCTGTCACTCCGCCTCCCAGGCCCCATAACACGCCCTTCAGGTTTAGCTTCAAGGCCGTGGGGTCGTAACCTTGAGCCACCAGGAAGCACCCAGCGAAGGTCAGCACCAGCACCAGCCCTTTGATCCAGTCCAGGCGCTCTCCCAACAACACGGTCGCAAATAGGGTCACCAGGGCAGGGTAGGTGTATAGCAGGATGACAGCCGTCGTTACCGAAGTGAACTTGAGAGCGTAGAAGTAGGTGACGTAAGTAAGGGTGACGCCCACCAAACCGTAAAATAGGAAGAAGGGAATGTCCTGTCGGTGGATGCGCAACAGGCGCGGCTTGACTATCCCTAGAATGATGGCCAGGGTGGCAAAGGCAACGAGAGCCCGAAAGGTAGCCATGGTCAGGGGATCGGTGTCGTAGCCGTACAGGGACTTGACCAAGACGCCCAAGGTGGCCCACACTGCGCCAGCCATCAAAGCTAGCAGATAGCCCTTGGATTGTTCTTCTTTGGGAGGTGCTATTGACCTGACCGACTTTTCCTTTGACAGTCTACTTGGCCTCCACACCGGCTTTGCGTTCAGACGGATGCTGGACTCCTTGACACCCCAAATTCTTTACAGATGAGACAAGATTTCGGACGCAGATAGACGCTGATGAACACTGATTCTTCTTTTTATCTGCGAAAATCTGCGTGAATCTGTGTCCCATCTAACTTGTCGGTTTGAGGCGAAGCTTCGCTGGACGCTTACCCGGCTTCTTGCTCTGCGTCGGCGATTATGGCCTCCAGCCTGGCTTTCGCTGCATCAGGCAATGGCTTGGGAACGTGGGTTTCCAGTATCTTCCTCACCTTCTCATTGGCCCTATCGCCCAGCGTCTTGCTGCCCTTCTCAGCCCAGGCCTCGTGGGTACTGCGATCAACCAGTTCGGGGAACCAGCCCGCGCGGAAGTGGAGCAGCGTATGCTGGCTGGTGACGTATTCCCCGCCTGGGCCAACGGCGTCTATCACGTCCAGAGCAAGGGTTCCTCTGTCTAGCGTCATCCCCTTCAGAATGAACCTGACTTCCCCCGCCAACTCATTCATGACCACTACTTGCTCAAAGCAGGACGTCGAACCGTATTCCACGTAGCCCACGTCGTGGATGAGGTTCGCGCCGCTCAGGCTGGACACCAGCATCGAAAGCGCGCCTTCCATGCTGGCCTGCTGGTCGAAGACTTTAGAATCGGAGCATCCTGCTGTCCCGAAGGTCGGCAAGCCCTGGTAGTGCTGCAGTTGCGTCAGCCCGATCTGGAACAGCAAGAACTCTGGCGAGGCATAGGAAGCAATCGTGGTTCGCATGTCCAGGGGAGTCGGGCAGCCGGAGAACATGATGTAAGGGGTGCCTTCCCGCTTCAGTTGGGCCATCAGCAGGCCCGCCAGCATCTCGGCGTTGAGCTGCACCATTGAGCCAGGCAGCGTCACGGGACCGGTGCCTCCTGCCGATGCGGTCGGCGCGATGATGTAGGGCAAGCCCTTCTCTGCTGTGTAGAGCAGGCACTCAGTCGGATCAGGGGGGTACACCAGGGGCGAGATGGAGCAGCCAAACAACGCGGCAAAGGGGTTGCGGCGGAAGGCCTCCGCGCTGCCGGCGATGGCCTCGCACATCTGCACGATGGTTCTCAGGTTTCGCGGCCCCCAGGTGGCATACACGATGGGCTTGGTCGTGTTGCTCACCATGGCATAGAACTGATGGATATCGGCCACTGTCTCCGGAGCATCGTGGGCCACGCTCATGCCCATGGCGAAATCCATGTTGAGCAGGGCGTCAACCAGCTTGGCGAAGTCGGCTACGTCTTTGAGCCGGGCTTCCCGGCGCTCGCCGCTGTAGGGGTCAATGACGAAGATGCAGTCGCTTCCGGTGCCGTAATAGGACTTGTGTCCCTCCAGGTACACAGCCGGATTGCCATCTCGGTCGCTGAGCACCACTCGCTTTGGAGCCACTCGTATAGCCCACTCGGTCAGATGCGACGGGATGCGCACCCGCTCACCATCCACCCAGCAGCCCGCTTCCCTGAGTAGCTCCACTGCCTCTGGAAAAGCCACCCTTACCCCGGTGCGGCGCAGTACTTCCAGACTAGCCAGGTGCATCTCCTCCAGTTGATCATCTGAAAACACTTGCAGTGGGGCAATCTGACGAGGCTTGTCTGTCATTGGTGTTGTTCTCCTTACTTCTCACTTGACCAAAGTGCGTTACACCTAAACTTGGCGGTAGTGGGTGGCGGTGTGATCTGGGGGCAGGCTCGTCGCTGATCCTCTTTCACGACGATGCCCTGCGCCTTGGAACTTCATGGCTTGGCTATTTTATCACATTCTCCTCATTTGTCAAACTTCCATACTTGTGGTATAATCGTGATATTCCTCTAATATCCCCCGCATATTCCAAAGCGGGATCCTTTCCTTACTCCTACTCCTACGAGAAGATGATTGTTGACGACGTTGTGCTTGGATGTGGCTCAGCGGATCTGGGAAAGCTTGGCTGAGCATGCCCACCCTCAGACCATAGTCGTGACCTTGCAGTTCGAAACCTCATCGAAGAACTCCTGCAGAGATCAGTGAGGGGATATCCTTTTGACCCTTAGCGATAAAGCCTATCATCTTGTTAAACGAAAAATCATCACCTTAGAATTGCCCCCTTCCTCGCTGATTGATGAACAGGGATTGACAGAAGAGCTGGGCATCGGTCGCACTCCCGTTCGCGAGGCCCTGCGTCAGTTGGCAGCAGAGAAGTTGGTGGTTGTTGTCCCCCGCCGGGGCACTTTCGTGGCCGATATCAGCATCACCGATCTACAGGAGTTATGGGAGGTGCGTTGGGTATTAGAAGGGTTGGCCGCTCACCTGGCTGCCCAACGGATAGGTGAGGAACATCTGAAGGAGATGAAGGCCCTGTTCGATGATTTCGACCAGGTGGTAGACGAAGGTGGCAGTAGGGCGTTCATGGATATAGATGACCGCTTTCACCACTTGGTTTACCAAGCCACCAACAACAAGTTCCTGGAGGATGCTCTCGACCGGCTGTACGCCCTGAGTGCGCGCCTTTGGTACAAGTCTCTGGACAGGCTTCCCCATCAAGTGGTGAGGGAGGCTATTGGGGAGCATGCTGCCGTTGTCGAGGCTTTGGAAGAGGGAAACGCTGCAGACGCGGAACGTATCATGCAAGGGCACATAGCCACGTTTCAGGAGCAAATGAGGGCAGTCTTGTGACACGAATGGTCATAGGCTGCTTTTTTGGTCTATCCAGAATTTGACAAACCATGACATGAAAGGGGGTGATTATCGCGCCACGATCTTCAAGAGGGCTCCATTGGGAAGTCTCATGTACAAGAAATACACAAAGACAAGGAGGATAAGTAAGATGAGTAAGACAAATCGTAGTCTGTTGGTTTTGATGGTCGTTGCGGGGTTGATTTTCGCCCTTGCCGGTTGTCAACCCGCCGCGACGCCGACACCTAAGCCAACGAAGGCCCCAGAGGCCACAAAGGTGCCTCCAACGAAGCCTCCAGAGGTTAAGGAGGAAGTCTTCAAGCTGGGTGTGATGGGGCCATTCAGCGGGCCCGCTGCCCGCACGGGCGAGGAGTTCAAGGGCGCTATCGAAATGGCCTTTGAGAACATTGACTACAAGATCGGCCATTACAAGATCGAATTGGTGTGGATTGACTCCCAGTCGGACCCAGCCAAGGCGACGGAGGCGTACGAGGAGGCCGTGGTGCAGAAGGGCATCCAGGCTGGCCTGTTGAACTGGCACAGTTCGGTAGCGGTGGCCTGTATGGAAGTGGCTGCCAAGCACAAGATACCCCACTTCTTCGGTCTGGGGGCCACGGATGTAGTGAACGAGACCTGGCAGTCCGATCCAGACAAGTACTTCTACTGGGCTGGCAAGGGGTGGCCCGAACCTGGGCTACTGACCACGGCCTACGTGCAGGCTCTTGAGAACGCCATTGCAGAAGGCATCTGGACGCCGGAGGCGAAGACAGCGGCTCTCTGGGGCGAGGAGACCGACTGGGCGCGCAGCTTCGTGAAGGGGATGAAGAAACAGCTCGAGGATGCTGGCTGGGACATCGTGTCCGAGGACTACTTCCCCCTGGACCAGACCGAGTTCGTCCCCTTGCTCACCAAGGTCAAGGAAGTGAATCCAGCCATCTTCGCTGGCACAGGGTCAGCAGCGCCGTTGTACTCCGCGCTGATCAAGCAGGCGGACGAGGTGGGCCTGGAGAGTCTGATCATCGCCGACGGCCTGGGCTGGGTGGGTGAGTGGTACGATCTGACGGGCGACTCGTCGAACCACGTCATTGACCAGATTCCCGAATGGGCCACCGCAGAAGGTCTGACCTTTGCCAAGGAGTTCAAGGAGAAGTACGGCATCACGGCCAGCACTGCGGCGGCTGGGCTGTGTTACGACTACGCCAACTTCTTCATCAAGATCGCTCAGCAGGTCTACGACGACACGGGCGAACTGAGCAGCGAGACCCTCGCCGACTTCGCCAAGAACAAGCTGCAGACGGGCGACTTCAGCTACACTGGCGGCATCGTGATGAACGAGTACAAGTTCACGCCGGAGACGAACCCCGACCCAGTGGTTGGCAAGGGCTACTTCATCTTCCCGGTGCTGCAGTACTTCGATGGCGATGGCAAGACCATCTTCCCGCCCGAGTGGGCTGAACAGGAGCTAGCTCCCAAAGGCGCAGCGCCAGTAGAGGTCAAGGAGGAGGTCTTCAAGCTGGGTGTGATGGGACCATTAAGTGGGCCCGCTGCCCGCACGGGCGAGGAGTTCAGAGGCGCTGTCGAGATGGCCTTTGAGAACATTGACTACAAGATCGGCAAGTACAAGATCGAGCTGGTGTGGATTGACTCCCAGTCGGACCCAGCCAAGGCGACGGAGGCGTACGAGGAGGCCGTGGTGCAGAAGGGCATCCAGGCTGGCCTGTTGAACTGGCACAGTTCGGTAGCGGTGGCCTGTATGGAAGTGGCTGCCAAGCACAAGATACCCCACTTCTTCGGTCTGGGGGCCACGGATGTAGTGAACGAGACCTGGCAGTCCGATCCAGACAAGTACTTCTACTGGGCTGGCAAGGGGTGGCCCGAACCTGGGCTACTGACCACGGCCTACGTGCAGGCTCTTGAGAACGCCATTGCAGAAGGCATCTGGACGCCGGAGGCGAAGACAGCGGCTCTCTGGGGCGAGGAGACCGACTGGGCGCGCAGCTTCGTGAAGGGGATGAAGAAACAGCTCGAGGATGCTGGCTGGGACATCGTGTCCGAGGACTACTTCCCCCTGGACCAGACCGAGTTCGTCCCCTTGCTCACCAAGGTCAAGGAAGTGAATCCAGCCATCTTCGCTGGCACAGGGTCAGCAGCGCCGTTGTACTCCGCGCTGATCAAGCAGGCGGACGAGGTGGGCCTGGAGAGTCTGATCATCGCCGACGGCCTGGGCTGGGTGGGTGAGTGGTACGATCTGACGGGCGACTCGTCGAACCACGTCATTGACCAGATTCCCGAATGGGCCACCGCAGAAGGTCTGACCTTTGCCAAGGAGTTCAAGGAGAAGTACGGCATCACGGCCAGCACTGCGGCGGCTGGGCTGTGTTACGACTACGCCAACTTCTTCATCAAGATCGCTCAGCAGGTCTACGACGACACGGGCGAACTGAGCAGCGAGACCCTCGCCGACTTCGCCAAGAACAAGCTGCAGACGGGCGACTTCAGCTACACTGGCGGCATCGTGATGAACGAGTACAAGTTCACGCCGGAGACGAACCCCGACCCAGTGGTTGGCAAGGGCTACTTCATCTTCCCGGTGCTGCAGTACTTCGATGGCGATGGCAAGACCATCTTCCCGCCCGAGTGGGCTGAACAGGAGCTAGCTCCCAAAGGCGCAGCGCCAGTAGAGGTTGCGGTACCCAGCGTGGCGCTGATCATGATCGGCCCCAAGGATGACAACTCGTGGGCCGAAGCCGCTTACACGGCGCTGCAGGGCCTGGAACAAGAAGGCGTTCCCACTGCCTTCTCCGAGTCGGTGAGCGACGCCGACGTCGCCCGCGTGATGCGCGAGTACGTTGACGAGGGCTACGACGCCATCATCGCCCACAGCTTCAGCTACTGGGACGCCGTTTTTGAAGTGGCCGCTGAGAATCCTGATGTGAACTTTGCCTGGGCAGGCGGCATCAACGAAACCGCCGCGAACGTGGGCGACTATGAGCAGCCCTTCTATGAGCCAGCCTACCTGGTAGGCATCCTGGCGGGCTACATGTCCGAGTCGGGCAGCCTGGGTGCGCTGTATGGCTTCGACATCCCGGCTTGCCACTCAATGGGCGAAGCAATGCTGGCAGGCGCCAAGACGGTCAACCCCGATGCGACGCTGACCGCTGGCGCGGTCGGCGACTGGGGTGACGTGGCTGCTGCCAAGGAAGCCGCGCTGGCCCAGGTGGACGTCGCCGGGGTGGACTTCTGGATTGGCTGCGGCGAGGGCCCGACACTGGGCACCATCGAAGCTGCCAAGGAAGTCAGCGGTTACGCCACGGGCTACGTAGGCGATATGTCGGCGCTGGCGCCGGACGTGGTGCTGTCCAGCATCGTCTGGGATATGTCGCTGATCTTCGACACGATGCTCAACAAGACCGCCGACGGCACTTTCGACAACGAATGGATGGCCTTCGGCGTGGCCGACGGCGCGCTGGACGTCGTATACAATCCGGCGCTGGTGGACCAGATCCCCCAAGAGGCGATCAACGCAATCAATGAGGCTCGCTCTGGTATCACCGACGGTTCGCTTGTGGTGCCGTTCATTCCTGAATAGCACCTGACGAGCCGTGTTATCCACAAGGCGAGGGGGAGGGGGTTGGCAATGCCTTCAACCTCCTCCCCCCTGCTACGTCAATCCCACATCCGATCCGGTGACAAGGTAGTGCTATGACAGTACCTGGCGCCCTCCAACAGCCTATCGTCGAAATGCGTGGCGTCGTCAAGCGTTTTCCCGGCGTGCTGGCCAACGATTGCATTGACCTCACCCTGCTGCCGGGCGAAATCCTGGGCTTGTTGGGTGAGAATGGGGCTGGCAAGACCACGCTGATGAATGTCTTGTACTGCCTATATCAGCGCGACGCAGGCGAAATACACCTGCGCGGCGAGCCGGTGCACTTCCGTTCAACCCACGACGCGATTGCCCACGGTCTGGGCATGGTCCACCAGCATTTTATGCTGGTGCCCACTTTCACAGTGGCTGAGAACATGGTGCTCGGCCAGGCTTCGCCACGCGCGCCCTTGCTAGAAGACCGGAAGCAGGTGGCAGACCGCATCCGCCAGCTTTCTGAACGCTACGGTTTGCAGGTTGATCCAGACACAGAGGTGTGGCAGCTTTCGGTGGGCCAACAGCAACGAGTCGAGATCCTCAAGGCGCTCTACCGGGGGGCCGAAGTGCTGATTCTCGACGAGCCTACGGCGGTGCTCACCCCGCAGGAGGTAGACGACCTGCTGGCAATCATGCGCAGCCTGTCCGACGACGGCCATTCGCTGATCTTCATCAGCCACAAGCTGCATGAGGTCATGACCATCTGTGACCGTGTCGCGGTGTTGCGTGATGGATGCCTGGTTGATGTGGTGAGAGCCGAAAGAACCACCCGCTCTGAACTGGCGCGTATGATGGTCGGGCGTGAAGTGTTGCTGCGGGTGGAAAAGAAACCGGCTACGCCAGGCGAAGTGCGGCTGGCGACTAGCGACCTGTGGGTAAACGATGACCGTGACCTGCCCGCGCTACGTGGAGTCGGTGTAGAAGTGCGTGCCGGAGAAATCGTTGGCGTGGCAGGCGTGGCCGGTAACGGTCAACGCGAGCTGGAAGACGCCATCAGTGGTCTGCGCCATGTTGAGCGGGGCCAGGTGGTTCTCTGCGGTCGAGACGCAACCAACCTGTCGCCTGGTGAGATCTTCGAGATGGGTCTTGGGCATGTCCCTTCAGACCGTTACGGCGTGGGCCTGCTGGGTGACTTCAGCGTGGCCGAAAACCTGGTGCTGGAAACGTTCCATCAACCGCCGTTCACACAGCGGGGATTCCTGAGCGACGCTGCCATCAATGCTAACGCCGAGAGACTGGTCGTAGACTTTGACATCCGCACGCCTTCTATTGCGACTAACGCCTCCAAGTTGTCGGGCGGCAACGCGCAGAAGATCATCCTGGCCCGCGAGTTATCGCGTCGGCCGAGGGTGTTGCTGGCAGCGCAGCCCACGCGCGGTCTGGACGTAGGAGCCACTGAGTATGTGCGCCAAGAACTGGTGCGGCAACGCGATGAGGGCATGGGCATCCTATTGATCTCGACCGAACTCGAAGAGATCCTGAGTCTGAGTGACCGTATCGTTGTCCTCTACGAGGGGCGCGTGGTAGGTGAGCGTGCAACCGAGGAGGCCAATGTGGAGGAGTTGGGTCTGATGATGGCCGGCTCCGTATCCCCTGAAGCCTGAGGACTGGAATCATAATATAGGCTCCACGGCCCGTCCCCGGGCCGTCAAGGCCACGCCAGGGGACGGGTGCTAGAGCCTTTTATCAAAACTTCAGAATGAGGAGCACACTGGAGTGAGCAAGACTACGACATCTCCCAACGAAACCTTGCCCTCTGGCGAATTACCTGGGCGCAGTCGCTTTGCCCCGCCACCGGTCGTATGGTCAATTGCGGCGCCCGTGCTGGGTGCGCTGGCCGGCCTGTTGATGGGCGCGGTGCTGATCCTGTTAGCAGGAGCAGACCCGGTGGCGGCCTACCGCACCATGGCATTGGGCGCTTTCGGCGGGCCACGCCAGCTTACCCAGACCGTGCTCAAGGCCACGCCCTTGTTGGTGATGGGCCCGGGCCTGGTGGTCGCCTTTCGGAGGCGCCGCTGGGACCTCGGCGGGGAGGGGCAGTGACTCCAT
>CAZGKH010000081.1:0-1910 GCA_964525665.1 uncultured Anaerolineae bacterium
CACTTACTTGGCTAGGCCCAGCTTGGGCGGCTCTGTGCGGTGCTGTGGCTTCTGGCTGGCTGACCCTCAGCGGCCAGGATCTGCTGTTTCTGCTAATCGTGCTGTTCATGGCCGATGCCCTTTGGGGCACCCTATGGCATCTGATCGTCGAGAAGGATTGGTTTGTCGCCTCCGTCAATCAGCTCTCGCAGGCTCAGGGGGCCAGTTTGACTGCCCTGCCCTACACCACGCCGGATTCGACCAGCTACCGTGTCTTTGAGCGATTGGGCCGGACGAGGGCCAGGTGGCGAGCGGTTTTCTGGCCGCGCCTGGGCTCGACTGTGCTTGGCCTTGTGGTTGCCTTGCTTCTGTCGTCAATCCTGGCCATTATCCTGGGGCAGCGCGTCATCATCCTGACCGTGGCCGTCTTGGCCGTCATGGCGCTGGCGCGTATTCGCGCACGCCGACATATTGCGTCGCCTCTATACTTGCGAGCCATCTTAGAAATGGGGTTTGCCTGGCTGGCTGGCCATACAGCTTTCGGGTCTCTCACATTATGGTCGCTCTTGCTAGCAGCCTTCTATACAGCAGCCTACTATAGTTGTCTCAAGTTGGCCACAAGCAGTGGAAGTCGCTGGCCGACCCTACTGAAAGTATCACAAGCCGCAGTCATCGCTCTGCTCATCTACCAGAAGCAGCCTATCGCGGCCGGAGCGGTTGGCCTCCTGCTATTGCCCCAGATGCTCTTGCAGCCCTTCCTTGGGCAGGGCGAAGTGGAGCTTTGGTACCTGCGGCGGACACGTCCCTTTCTGATGGTCGGGATGTTGCTGGCGGCACTGGCAAGCTGCTAGCTCCAGCAGACCCTTAGGGTTTCCCAAGCCCTAAGGGTCTCTTCATGCTTGACATTCCGACCTTTAGGCATTATACTGTTGTCAGCAGTCTTGAGGAGGCAAACATGAAACACTTGCTTAGCATCGCGGACCTATCAGCGGATGAGATCTGGCAGGTCTTGAACCTGGCCAGAGAACTCAAAGTGGAGTGGCAAAGAGGCGGCAACAAGCCCATTCTGAAAGGGAAGACTTTGGGCATGGTCTTCCAGAAACCCAGCCTGCGGACGCGGGTGTCCTTTGAGATGGGGATGATTCACCTGGGAGGTCAGGCGCTCTATCTCTCACCGGCCGAGATCAAACTGGGAGTTAGGGAAAGCGTGCCAGACGTGGCCAGGGTGCTGTCCCGCTACGTGGATGGTATCATGGCGCGGGTGTTCGCGCATAAACATATTGAGGAGCTGGCCGCTTATTCCCGGGTGCCAGTGATCAACGGCCTGTCCGATTACAACCATCCCTGTCAGGCTTTGACGGACATCTTCACCATCTGGGAGAAACTGGGGAAGCTGAGGGGCCTGAAGTTGGCCTATGTAGGCGACGGCAACAACGTGGCCGCCTCGCTGCTTTTCGCCGCTGCCAAAGTGGGCATGGACATAGCCGTGGCCTCGCCAGAGGGGTATGAGCTGGGTGACGACGTCGTGGAATTGGGCCGGGAGTTTGCTGCCCAGAGCGGTAGCAAGGTCGAACTGGTGCGCGAGCCCGCTGCTGCCGTGCGCGGGGCGGACGTGATTTACACCGACGCTTGGGTAAGCATGGGGCAAGAGGAGGAGACCACGAGACGCCTGAAGGATTTCGTCCCCTATCAGGTCAATGCCGCCCTGGTCGCTCAGGCCAGGTCCGACGCCATCGTGCTGCACTGCTTGCCCGCCCACCGTGGCCAGGAGATCACCGATGAGGTGGCTGACGGCCCACAGTCAGTTCTGTTCGACCAAGCCGAGAACCGCATGCACGCTCAGAAAGCGATCCTGGCCTTGCTGATGGGCTAGTCAGGTAACAGTGCAGAAGCTTTCTGCGATTTCCTCACTTGCCAAAATCGCTATCAAG
>CAZGKH010000081.1:2010-4910 GCA_964525665.1 uncultured Anaerolineae bacterium
GTAGCAGAAGTAGTTATGTAACTAGCACGGAGGACGAGTTGTCCGATATTCTCTGGGTGCTTACACGCCTCAACTTGCTGAGTGTGATTGACATCTTGTTGGTGGCTCTGATTTTCTACGTGTTGCTACGCTTGATGCAAGGCACTCAGGCCATCCAGTTGCTGCGGGGCGTGATCATTGTGGTCTTGTTGACCATCCTAATCACCAGCATCCTGCAGTTGACGGCCTTCAGTTGGCTTATCAGGAACTCGCTCTCTGCCCTTTTGGTGGCTATCCCCGTGATTTTCCAGCCGGAGCTACGGCGGGCTCTGGAGCGCGTGGGGCGGGCAGGGTTCTTGATGAACCGCCAGGAATCCACTAGCGATCTGGTGATCGAGGAAATAAGCCAGGCTTGCCAGCAATTGTCGGAGCGTCGCCATGGAGCCCTAATCGTCCTGGAGCGGGAGACGGGCCTGCAGGAGTACATTGACACGGGGACAAGAGTGGGCGGACAAGTCTCCACTGGGTTGCTCCTGACCATCTTTTTCCCCAACACAGCCCTGCACGATGGGGCGGTCATCATCCGCGAGGATGAGATCGTGGCAGCAGGCTGCGTGTTGCCCCTGGCAGGTGATATCATGCCCGATCGTCAACTGGGTCTTCGCCATCGGGCGGCGGTGGGGGTAACTGAGGAGACCGACGCCGTTGCCATTGTCGTCTCCGAAGAGACAGGTATCATCTCCATCACCCACAACGCCCGCATGATCCGCCGCCTCGACGTGAAGCGGCTGGGAAAGATCCTGCAAGCTTTTTATAAGCCACAAACCCAAAGAGTTTTGCCCTCCTGGTTGGATTGGGTTGGGCGATTGACAGGCAGGGTGTAGTACATGATTCGTCGGATTCTAAACGATTTCGGTTCGGTGGCGTTGGCCATTGTCTTGGCGGTCACTGTCTGGGTGATAGCCACCGGCGAGCAGAACCCCAGCATCAGAGATACCTTCCCTGGGAACATACCTGTCCAGGTCGTGAACCAGGCCGAGGGCTTGGTCATCTTCCCTGAAGTGGTCAAGAATGTCCAGGTCACCATCCGAGCGCCTCAGACCAGTTGGGACAGGTTGATTGCTGCGAAGTTCGAAGCCCTGATTGACCTCGAAGGTTTGCCCGTCGGACGGCACGATGTCGAGATTAAGGTCACCTGCACTGATCGGTTTGTTCATATCCTGGAGGTACAGCCTCCTGAGGTCAGCATTCGACTGGAAGAGTATGAGGAAAAAGAACTGGAGGTGCGGGCCACGGTGATGGACAATCCCCCCTTAGGCTACATTGACCGGTCACCGACCGTCACTCCTTCCCTGGCGAAGGTGAGCGGGCCAGCCTCCATGGTTGATCAGGTGAGCGAGTTGGTGGCTGAAATCTATCTGGGAGGGGCTAAAGAAGCCGTGGAGCAGTCGGTAGACCTGTCAGCGCGGAACGAGAAAGGTCAAGCCGTGGGCTGGGTGGACATTGATCCGCCCGAGGTCGAGGTCCGGGTGTCCATTGAGCAGCGACTCGGTTACAAAGAGGTATCTGTGAGACCCATCGTGGAGGGAGTGGTAGCTGCTGGCTACCGCATCAGCAACGTTTCCGTCGAGCCATCCAGTACGACTATCTTGGGCAGTCCTCTGGTCATTGAGGGTATACCCGGCTATCTGGAAACAATCCCCATTGACGCCAGCGCCGCCAGCGCTGATATAGTCGAGCGGGTTACCCTTACCCTTCCCCAGGGCGTCACCGTACTGGGCGAGCAATCTGTCCTCGTCACAGTCAACGTGACGGCCATCGAAAGCAGTCTGACCTTACAACGGGAGTTGGTCGTCCAGGGGTTACAGCCAACCTTAAGTGCTACGTCGTCGCCCGATGTGGTGGATGTAATCATATCCGGCCCTGTGCCCAAGCTGGACGCGCTGAAGCCGGAGGATGTGCAGGTCGTCTTGGACCTCTACGAACTGCAATGGGGTACCTATAAGATAACGCCCGATGTCTTTGTGCCCGAAGGGCTCAAGGTAGAGAGCATCTTGCCAGACACTATCGAGGTGGAGATAGTTTTCGCTCCCTCCTTCATCCCGACCCAGACGCCAGAGCCAACTGAGACGCCGTTGCCTGTCGAGACGCCGCAGCCAACTGAGACGCCGCAGCCGACTGAGACGCCGCAAGCAACTGAAACGCCGCAACCAACTGAGACACCGCAGCTCGTCGAGACGCTACAGCCGACTGAGACATCGCAACCGACTGAGACGCCGCAACTCGTCGAGACGGCGGAACCCGTCGAGACGATAACCCCAACGCCGTCGCAGCCTACTGCCACGCCCACGATTACGCCCGAACCCTCCCCTACGGCCACACCTGCACCCCTGGCCGAGTGTCCCGATCCCGGCGCCCGTCTCACTTATCCTGCCATGAACGCCATGTTGCAAGGCCCCGTCCAGATTACTGGTTCTGCCTATGTTGACAACTTTGACTATTACAAGTTCGAGTTTCGCTACGAGGGGGCATCTGAGTGGTCGTTCCTGCAACGCTTCGAGGCGCCTGTGACTGATGGGCTCTTGGGCGTTTGGGACACTTCGGCTTTGCTTCCTGGGGATTACTGGTTCCGCTTGGTGGTAGTCAAGAACGACGGAAACTTCATCGAGCCTTGTGAGGTACCAGTCGTTGTCCAATAGCGAATAGCCGATGGCCAATGGCTGATAGACCAATTGGCCATTGGGTCGTTAGGAACCGAGGTTCAACCATGACAAAGCCCATCGTGGCCATCGTTGGTCGGCCCAACGTTGGCAAGTCAACACTCTTCAACAGACTGGTGGGGGAGCGACTGGCCATCACCCATGAAGTGCCAGGCACCACCCGTGACCGCCTCTACGCCGAAGCCGAATGGGGTGGGGCGA
>CAZGKH010000081.1:5010-12301 GCA_964525665.1 uncultured Anaerolineae bacterium
ATTGGAGGATGACCTCATGGCCCAGGTGCGAGCCCAGGCGCAGGTCGCCATCACCGAGGCCGATGTCATCCTTTTTGTTGTTGACGTCAAGGACGGCCTGACAGCGGGCGACGAGGAAGTGGCTCAGGTGCTCCGCCGCACGGCCAAGCCGGTGCTGCTGGCCGTCAACAAGGCCGAAAGCCAGGCCCGTCGCGAGGAGGCAGTGGAGTTCTACGCCCTGGGTTTGGGCGAGCCATATCCCATCTCGGCTCTGCACGGCACGGGCACCGGCGACCTGTTGGACCAGGTGGTTGGTGCTTTCCCTG
Organism: uncultured Anaerolineae bacterium; assembly: GCA_964525665.1. GTDB lineage: Bacteria > Chloroflexota > Anaerolineae > VGOG01 > VGOG01 > CAYMKL01. The sequence goes on from CAZGKH010000081.1 coordinate 5,316, forward strand.
TCGAAGAGGAAGGGGAGGAACTGGAGGCGGTCAAGATCGCCATTGTCGGGCGACCCAACGTGGGCAAGTCATCCTTGCTCAACAAGATCCTGGGCCAGGAGCGATCCATCGTCCACGGCACTCCCGGCACCACTCGTGACGCCATTGATACTCAAATAGACTGGGAGGGCGAGCCGGTGGTGCTCATAGACACGGCCGGCATTCGCAGGAAGGGTAGTATTCAACGAGGGGTGGAAAAATACAGTGTGCTGAGAGCGCTGAGGACCATCAATAGAGCCGATGTGGTGTTGCTCCTCATAGATGCCGTGGAGGGAGCCACTGCCCAGGACGCTCACATCGCCGGCTATATCCTGGAGGAAGCCAAAAGCGTGGTGGTGGTGGTCAATAAGTGGGACTTGGTGGAGAAAGATACTTACACCATGCTGGTTTACATGGAGCATATATATACCGTCCTGCGCTTTTTAGACTACGTGCCCGCGCTCTTCATCTCCGCCCTGACGGGTCAGCGGGTAGATCAGGTGTTACCCATCGCCCTGCGGGTCCAGGAGAATCGCTTTATCCGCGTCCCCACCGCCGAGTTGAACCGTATCTTGCAAGATGCTGTAGCTCGTCACTCTCCGCCCAGCAAAGCTGGCAAGCGCCTCAAGTTCTACTACGCCACGCAGGCCACCGTTGATCCCCCCACTTTCCTCTTCTTCGTCAACGACCCCAGTCTGGTGCACTTCTCCTACGAACGCTACCTGGAGAACAAGCTAAGGGAACACTACGGTTTCCTGGGAACACCGCTGAGATTGAGTTTTAGGAAACGGGGGAAGGGATAGAATTGGCACAGACATTTTCTTGTCGGTCCGCCACTATCTGATCTCCCTTGGGTGCCAACGGTGGAAGGAGGAGGAAAATGACATGATTCGCGACATCCGCGTGTGGCAGTTTTATCCGTGATCTCAGCAGATCATTCAACAGGAGGAAAATCTGTCATGAACAAGACCAAGCTAGCACACAGGTTCGCCAAAGGGTTGTATTTGTTTCTCATCGCTGCGCTACTCACTGCCCCGACGGTGGGCACGGCAGCGGCCGACGGTCCCAACAAAGTATATTGGACAGACAATCGAGCAGACAAGATCCAATTTGCCAACCTCGACGGCAGCGGAGTCGAAGACCTGGTCACGGCAGGGCTCACTTATCCGCATGGGCTTGCCCTGGACATGGCCAGGGGCAAGATGTATTGGACGGATCATGGCACTGGCAAGATCCAACGGGCTAACCTGGACGGCACTGGGGTCGAGGACTTGATCGCCGGTCTAGGGTATGGGCTACGAGGCATCGCCCTCGGATACACAACTGAGGTGTTCTTGCCTCTGATAGCAAAGAATGCACCCTGATAGATAGACTTGCACCGCCGGCCTGACAGGTTTCAGAAACCTGTCAGGCCTTTTGATTACAGTTCTATCCGTGATCTCAGCAAATCATTCGGGTGCTTTCAATCTACGCTGAGAAACGCTTTGTAGGGGCAAGATGGCCTCGCCCCTAGAACCCGTTTTGAACACACCCAGCTCATTCAACGGGAGGGAAGTCTGCCATGAAGAAGGCAAAGATAACAAATAGGTTTGCCAAAGGACTGTATCTGTTCTTGGCCACCGCATTGCTCACCGCCCTAGCGATGGGGACGACAGCGGCCGATGGCCGTAAGATGTATTGGACGGACAATTACTCCGACGCGATCCAACGGGCTAACATGGACGGCACTTGGGTTGAAGATCTGGTCACGGCAGGGCTGCGTTATCCACACGGGATCGCGCTGGACGTGGCCGGGGGCAAGATGTATTGGACAGATCACGGCATCGGCAAGATCCAACGGGCCAACCTCGATGGCACTGATGTCGAAGCCCTGCTCACTGGGCTCGGCATGGGGTACGGGCCCCGAGGCATCGCCCTGGATGTGGCCGGAAGCAAGATGTATTGGACAGACAACCAAACTGACAAGATTCAACGGGCTAACCTCGATGGCACTGGTGTCGAAGACATAGTGACTGGTCTCTCCGCTCCGCATGGCATCGCGCTGGATTTAGCCAGGGGCAAGATGTACTGGACCGATCATGGCATGGGCAAGATCCAACGGGCCAACCTGGACGGCACTGGCATCGAAGACCTGGTCACTGGGCTGGCCACGCAGTACGGGCCCCGGGGCATCGCCCTGGACGTGTCCAGGGGTAAGATGTATTGGACGGACAATGCGACCGACAAGATCCAACGTGCTAACCTGGACGGTACTGGTATCGAAGACCTGGTCACTGGGCTCGGTGATCCGCATGGCATCGCGCTGGACGTAGTTGGGGACAAGCTGTATTGGACGGATCACGGTACCCAAAAGATTCAGCGGGCCAACCTGGACGGCACGGGAGTTGAAGACTTGGGAGGGCTTGGCGCGTCGTATGGGATACGGGGCATCGCGCTGGACATGTCCAGGAACAAGCTGTATTGGACGGACATTTATGCCTCCAAGATCCAACGGGCCTACCTGAGCGGCGCTGGGTCCGAAGACCTGCTCACGATGGCGCTCCGTTATCCCCATGGCGTTGCCCTGGACGTGACTGGGGGCAAGGCATATTGGACAGACCATTCGATCGGCAAGATTCAGCGGGCCAATTTGGACGGCACTGGTGTCGAAGACTTGCTCACCGATCTGGGGACCGGGATACGGGGCATCGCCTTGGACGTTGCCAGCGGTAAGATGTACTGGACAGATCTGTGGAATGACAACATCCAGCGAGCTAATCTGGATGGCACGGTCGTCGAAGAGTTAGTCACCGAGCTCGATACTCCGCATGACATCGCCCTGGACGTGGCCGGGGGCAAGATGTACTGGACCGATCATGGCACGGGCAAGATTCAACGGGCCAACCTGGACGGCGCCAGTGTCGAAGACCTGGTCACTGGGCTAGGTACGCGGTCCGGTCCCCGAGGCATCGCCCTGGACATCGCCGGCGGCAAGATGTATTGGACGGACAATGAGACCAGCAAAATCCAACGAGCCAACCTGGATGGCACGGGGGTCGAAGATCTGGTCACTGATCTAGGGAGTCCGCATGGCATCGCGCTGGATGTACCCGGGGGCAAGATGTATTGGACAGATCAAGTCACCGGCAAGATTCAGCGATCCAACCTGGATGGCACGGGTGTCGAAGACTTGGTCACCGGACTCAACGAGATGTCTGTTCGAGGACCACGGGACATCGCCCTGGATGTAACAGGGGGCAAGATGTATTGGGTGGACAGTTTTGTCGGCAGGATCCAACGAGCGAATCTAGACGGCACAGAACCCGAAGATATCGTCGCATCGGTGGTTCAATCTCCGCATGATATTGCCCTGGACATGGTCGGGGGCAAGATGTATTGGACGGATAATTGGCTTGGCAGGATCCTACGGGCCAATTTGGACGGCACAGGGGCCGAAGCTCTGGTCACCGGGCTGGGCGCGCGACGCGGGCCTCGGGACATTGCGTTGGACGTGGCCGGAGGCAAGATGTATTGGACGGACAATCGGACCCAGGCCATCCACCGGGCTAACCTCGACGGTACCGGGATTGAAGACTTGGTTACCTCAGGGATCAATACTCCGCATGGCATCGCCCTGGACGTGCCCGGAGGCAAGATGTACTGGACCGATCATGGCATGGGCAAGATCCAACGGGCCAACCTCGACGGCACGGATGTCGAAGACCTGATCAGCGGGCTCGATACGTATCGCGGGCCTCGGGGCATCGCGCTGGATGTGTCTGGGGGCAAGATGTATTGGGCGGACAATGCAACCGACACGATCCAGCGGGCCAACCTCGATGGCACCGGGATCGAGTACCTGGTCACCGTACTGGGTGATCCGCATGACATCACCCTGGATGTCCCTGGTGGTAAGATGTATTGGACGAACGGTGCAACCGGCACGGTACAGAGGGCTAACCTCGATGGCACGGGGATCGAAAACCTGGGAGTGCTCGGCACACCCTACGGGATACGAGGCATCGCCCTGGATGTGTCTGGGGGTAAAATGTATTGGACCGATCATGGCAGCGGCAAGATTCAACGGGGCAGGCTCGAAGGCGCCGAACTTGAAGAGTTAGTCAGAAAGAGATTGGAGGATCCGCATGGTATCGCGCTGGAGGTGCCTGGGGGCAAGATGTATTGGACCGATCATGGCAGCGGCAAGATTCAGCGATCCAACCTGGATGGCACGGGTGTCGAAGACTTGATCGCGGGACCCGGTGGACGGTACGGGCCTCGGGGCATCGCCCTGGACTTGTCGGGGGGCAAGATGTATTGGACGGACAATGGAGCTAACAATATCCAGCGGGCCAACCTGGACGGCACAGGTGTAGAAGAGCTAGTCACCGGGCTCGTTGATCCCCATGACATCGCCCTGGACGCCGCTGGGGGTAAGATGTACTGGACGGATCACGGCAGCGGCAAGATCCAACGAGCCAACCTGGACGGCACAGCAGTCGAAGATTTGATCACTGGGCTTAGCATAGGGTACGGTCCCCGGGGCATCGCTCTGGACGTAGCCGGGAGCAAGATGTATTGGACGGACAATGGAACCAACAAGATCCAGCGGGCCAACCTGGATGGCACAGGGATTGAGGATTTGGCCACCGACCTCAGCGATCCGCATAGCATCGCGCTGGACGTGCCTGAGGGCAAAATGTATTGGACGGATGATGGCGCCAATAGGATCCAGCGGGCCAACCTGGACGGCACGGGGGTCGAAGACTTGGTCACCGGGATCTACTCGCCCAGGGACATCGCCCTGGACTTGAGCGCTGCGGCTACACCCACTCCCACACCTACTGGTACTTCTACGCTGACCCCTACTCCCACGGGCACTGCCACACCTACCACCACGCCCACGTCTACCACTACACCTACCGTCACGCCTACGCCCACCTCCACGCCGACAGCTACGCCGACCAGCACGCCCATCTCGTTCCGAGTTTACCTGCCCGTCATCCTGAAGAAGCACGTACGGGTTTTCGAAAACCGCTCAGGTTTTCAGAACTATCCCCTCTGGAAGGTAGTGGACATAATTTCTTAAATCTGCGCATCTTCTCTTCTCGAAATTGGTGCTTTTAGGCCGTATCTAAAACGACGTTTTTACGTTATTATATGTGGAGGGTGAGCACGTTTCTGCCGTGCCATCTTTGGGGTTCAGTGCGCCCAGACACAAATCCTGAAAGGTGTGACGATAGAACTGGCGACAATGAAGTGCGGTATCGTGGTGCCGGTAGACAAGTTGTGGATTGTGGCGCCGTTTACTTATGTTGCGTTTCTTGCCCAACTCAGAGAGAGGAGGTGGTTAGCGAACACACCATCAATGGCCAGCACCTCGACATGGAAATACACCTGGTTCATCAGAGCGCCGCTGGTGACTATGCCGTCGTCGGGGTCATGATGGAGCGTGGCGGTGAGAACCCGGCTTACACACCGGTGTGGGACCACATGCCCGCCGTGGAAGGGGAGCCGGAGACGATCCGGGGTGTGACCGTCAACGCGGCTGATCTGCTGCCGGCGGAGCAGAGTTACTACCGCTACGCTGGTTCGTTCACCACACCTCCCTGCACCGAAGGCGTGAAGTGGCTCGTCATGACCACCCCGGTGGAGCTGTCCGATGCGCAGATAGATGCCTTTGAGGCCATCTATGATTACAACTACCGTCCCGTGCAGCCCCTCAATCAGCGAACGTTCGTTGATTCCTACTACATCGGCGGCATCGTGGTGCCGGTGGACAAGCTTGGACTGATGGCTCCGTGGATGGGGTTAGCAGCGCTGGCTTCGCTCGCGGCCCTGGGAGTTGTGGTGGTCAAGAGGCGCAGAAGCGCGTAGACCTGACAGGTTTTAAAATAACTGTTTAAAACCTGTCAGGTCTACCAAGTGGGGTGAGCCATCACCTCCAGTTGAAAAGCCACCAGGGGTCAAGGCCTCTGGTGGCTTTTTGTTGTGCCTTTGGGAAATGGTTGCTGGCCAGCTTCGCTGTCCTCAGTTCAGCGATTCATCCATCCAAGAAGATGGGGGAATTCTCATTCGAGGAACTCGTGTGGAGTCACAATGAGGATACCCTGCCACTGCTCAAGGGTAAGTGGTTATCGCCGGAGATCAGGTATTCCGCCTTCGCAGCCACAGCACAATTCACGAAGACGTCATCGTCAGGGTCAGTGATGACCACTGATTCGATCTGCTCTAGCTCAACCACAGAAACCAGCGTAGTGGCATAGACTATCAAATCAGCGATCTCCAGGCTCAACTCCAGGCGACGTGGTTGAAGGCGAGAGTAGTAGAGCACAGCCTCAAGCTCCTCCAGCATCGAAAGCGTGGCGACAATCTCGACCCTGTTCACCTCAGCCAGTCGCAGCACGTGCCAGGGCAACCCTTTCCAGAGAAGGCCGGAGATCCAGGCATTGGTGTCAATCACCACACGCACTGGTAATTCATTCTCGAGCACGCTGCCTCCGAACCTCATGCACGATTTCGTCAATCTCTTCCATCGTCAACGGGGGACACGTTTCGGGGGTCGTGGCTACAATGTCAGTAACTCTGGGAATGGTAACCCGCTTGAGGATCAACGTATCTCCCTGGGACCAGACAAAGAAACGGTCGGTTGGACGAAATCGTCGTGCGATCTCTAGCGGCAGCGTGATCTTGTAATCGGAGCTTACCTCAACAACCGGGGCTATTTGCGAACCAGGCATGTTCCTTGCCTCCTCTCTGCACAAGTTTTCCGCATCAAGAGAAATCATACTCCTGCTCCCTGCCATTGAGCATGACAGCCATATTGTACCACATCAGGTTTCTCTGTGCAACATGGCGAGCCCGTTCATTTGGTTTGGTCTGTGCGGCTATCGAAAAGCCGCGTCGGCCGGCATGCCGGGCTTCAGGCGGTGGTCGGCGTTGTCCAACTGGATCTTGACGGCGAAGACCATGTGCACCCGCTCTTCCTG